>NZ_JBHYWI010000040.1:0-14759 GCF_042751525.1 Kitasatospora sp. NPDC059408 | reverse complement strand
GCGGGCGGGGGGGGTGGTGGTGTTTTGTCCTGTGGGCCCCGCCCGGCGGCCGGGGTGGGGGAGGGTGGCGGGGGGGGCGCGGGCCGGGGGTGCCGGGCCGCCCCCGGGACGGTGCGGGGGCGGGGGAGAGGAGCCAGCTCAGGGTGACGTCCCACAGCGGGCCGCCACCCGCGGTCATGCGGTGACCTTGGCGACGAAGGCGGCCAGGTTCGCCACCGTGCGCTGGATCTTCTCCTCCACGGTGAGCGACTCGTGCAGCTTGGTGCCGACCTCCCGCTTGCCGCGTACGTAGAGCGAGCACGCGAGGTCGCTGCACATGTACGCGCCCACCGAATTGCCCTCCTTGCCCGCCTTGCCGGCCCGCGGGGCGACCAGCAGCGAGACGCCACCGGTGTGCGTGGTCACGCACAGCGAGCAGATGCTGCGCCGGGCCTGCCAGGAGGCCCCGGAGGACGAGCGCAGCGCGACGGCCACCGGGCGGTCGCCGAAGCCGGGGAGCTCGGCGACGAGGTAGGAGCGGTCGGGGGCCTGGGGATCTCGCCAGCCGAGGAAGTCCAGGTCCTCCCAGGGCTGTTCGGCGAGGTCTCGCGGCACGTTCAGGCGCGAGGCCTCGCCCTTGGTGGTGTTGACGAAGGCGGCACGGATGTCTCGTTCGGTCAGCGGCTTCATAGGGATCAACGTAAATTACCTAGGAGCATTAGGCAAATGTATTATTGCTCCAGGAGACCGTGGGAAGCAGAGGGGAACCGCATGGCGCGCGTAGGACTGACCGCCGAACGCCTCACCAGGGCGGGGGCGGAACTCGCCGACGAGGTCGGCTTCGACAAGGTGACCGTCTCGGCGCTCGCCCGGCGCTTCGGCGTCAAGGACGCGAGCCTCTACTCGCACGTCAGGAACTCGCAGGACCTCAAGACGAGGATCGCCCTGCTCGCCCTGGAGGAGCTCGCCGACCGGGTGTCCGCCGCCCTCGCCGGGCGGGCCGGCAAGGACGCGCTGACCGCCTTCGCCGATGCCTACCGCGACTACGCCCGCGAGCACCCCGGCCGCTACGCCGCCGCCCGGCTCCAGCTGGACCCGGAGACCGCGCGCGCCAGCGCCGCCGTCCGCCACTCGCAGATGACGCGCGCGATCCTGCGCGGCTACGACTTCGTGGAGCCGGACGAGACGGACGCCGTCCGGCTCCTGGGCAGCACCTTCCACGGCTACGTCACGCTGGAGACGGGCGGCAGCTTCGCCCACACCCCGCGCGACACCGAGGACACCTGGGCGCGCATCCTCGACGCCCTCGACACGCTCCTGCGCAACTGGCCGAAGAGCCCGCCGATCGGCTAGCCAGGAGCCCCGGGCCGCTGGGTCGTCGAAGGGCACCTGGTCGAACCCCGGGGCCGCCTTGCCCGGAGCCGGGAGGGCCGGCACCTGATCGACCGGGACCGTCGATGCGCTCGGCGGCATACTGGCGGGATGAGCTTCGGGGCGGGGTCCGGCGAGAGCAACTGGGATGGCGGGGTGCTCCAGGAGACGTTGGGGCGTGTGGCGGAGGGCCTCGGGGTCGTCTTGCCTGAGCCGGACGGGCAGTGGAGCGGCACAGCGGTGTACGTCGACGCGGGGCTCGGCCGGCGGGTGTCGGTGCGTCCGGCCGGCGAGCAGCGGCGTGCCTTCTGGGTGAACCTCCAGAGCAACGGCCGGCGCCTGGCCTGCGGGTGGACCGCCGACCCGGCCGAGGTGGTCAGGGCGGCGGTGGCCTGGACCGGCGGAGCGGGGCTCGAGGAGACCAAGGAGCAGGCTCCGTGCATCGAGTTCCGCCCTTGGGCCCTCGCGCACGAGCGGGAGCCGCTCGGTGCTGTCGAGCTGGCGTGGTGCCTCAAGCTCGACGGCGTCCACATGCCGCCGATGAACCGGTTCCCGCGCGTGCATGCGCTGTTGGCGGCCGCGTACTCCCAGCCGGTGCTCCGCCAACTGATGCCGGTGACCAGCCACTTCAACCTCTGGTTCTCCACCAGTACCACGGCGCGATGGAATACGACACGGGTTGGGTACATGATCTGGCCGCACGACGAGGGGTTCTACGGGGTACGGAACCGGAGCGAGTTGCTCGCGCGCTTCGAGACGCCGGAGGAGGCCGTCGCCTTCGTGGTCGCCGTCCTGCCGGAGGGGATCGGGCCGGCACGTTAAGCGTTGGTCGAGCGGTAGCGATCGTGTTCGTCGCCACGTCCGGCTGCACCTGTCCCCAGCGCTCTTGATCGCCAGGAGAACGTTCAGCGGGCCGGAACGCCCGCGAGTCGCACCTCCGAGACGCCCGGGCGCCAGGGGAGTTCGGCGACGGGCGCCCGGCCGGAGCCCTGGACGAGGCGCAGGGGCGGGTCGAGACGGTTGGCGACTCCCGTGCGGCCTTGAGCCGACCTCGCCCTCGGGGCTGGGGCTACGATCACACCAACGGCAGGCAGGACCGGCCTGGGAGGCCCCGGCCCGCCGACGAGCCCGGCGAGCACGCCGGGCGGGTGCTGGACCGGCTGAAGGGGGACCCAATGGCGCAGCGGACCGGGCGCACGGCGGACGGCAGTGCGGGCGACGCGGACTACGGCGCGATCGGCGGCTCGTACGCCGCCTACCGGCGCCCCGAACCGAGGATCGCCGCACTGATCGAGCAGGCCCTGGGCGGAGCCCGTACGGTGCTCAACGTCGGTGCCGGGGCCGGTTCGTACGAGTCGGAGGCCTTCGACGTGACGCCGGTCGAGCCGTCGGCGTCGATGCGCGCGCAGCGGCCCGCGCACCTGCCGCAGGCGGTCGACGCGGTGGCGGAGGACCTGCCCTTCCCGGACGACGCGTTCGACGGCGCGATGACGACGTTCAGCGTCCACCAGTGGAGCGACGTGAAGGCCGGTCTGCGCGAGCTGCGCCGGGTCACGCGCGGCCCGGTGGTCGTCCTGACCTGCGACCCGGACCTCGTGCGGGACTTCTGGCTGTACGAGTACGCACCGCTGGTGCTGGACACCGAGGCGCGGCGCTACCCGTCCGTCGCCGACATTACCGAGGCCCTGGGCGGCGAGGCCGAGGTCACCGTGGTGCCCGTCCCGGCCGACTGCGTCGACGGCTTCAACGAGGCCTACTACGCGCGCCCCGAGATGCTGCTGGACCCGGCCGCCCGGCAGTCCTGCTCGGCGTGGAGCTTCGTCCCGGCGGAGCTGGCCCGCGAGTACACCGACCGGCTGGAACGGGACCTGGCCTCGGGGGCGTGGGACGAGCGGTACGGCCACCTCCGGCAGCAGGCGGTGCTGGAGGGCTCGCTGGTCCTGATCCGGGCCCGGTAGCAGCCGGCGGCCGTCCTGATCGACGCCGACGGCCTGACACCGCCCGGCGCCGTCGGCGCGCCGGGCGGAGCGATCCCGGGCGGTCCCGGGCGGTCCCGGGCGGAGCCGTCCTGGGCCTCCGTCACATGGTGCCGGAGAACAGCAGGGCGACCAGCTTGCCGTCGTCGTCCCGGCCTTCGAGGCAGAGGGCGGACTCGTCGCCGACGCGGAAGGCCAGGACGTTGGCACCGGTCGCCTCGTTGACCACGACGTCGACCCACGCGGGGACCTTGCCGGCCGCGTCGGCGGCGTCGAGCTCGGCTCCGACGTGCTCCACGAAGGCGCTGAGGTCCTCGAAGGCCTCCGGCCGGACGGAGCGGTCGCGGAACGCGTCCATCGCGGTCGAGTCCCACAGGAAGCCGAAGTCCGGCCCGAGCGGCTGCCAGTCCTCGACGGCGTCCTCGAACTCCGCCCCGGCGATCTCCTCGGGGCCGGCCAGCGGGACGAACACCATCTCCACCGTGCTCGACTCCCGGCCGGTCACGCCGTCCCGGAACCGCCGCACGCCGACGTACACGGGGTGCGAGCCCGGCGGGACGTCACCGCACGCGCTCCACTCGGGCGGCGCCGGGCAGCTGAACACCACGCCCTGGACCACCTTCAGATCGCCGATGCGGTGGAACTCGGTGGGCTCGCCCTGGACGTACTCGTCGGCCAGGGTCTGCAGCAGTTCGTTGATCTCCATGGCCGCACATCCTGGCGCACCCCGCCGACAGCCGAGTCGGTCGGGCTGGTCCTCACAGCCGGTCGTAGACGGCCGACAGCCGCTGGAGCACCTCGGCGGCGCGGTCGAGGGCGTCCGCGTCGTAGTCGGACAGGTCGGCGTGCAGGGCGTCGGTGAGCGCCTGCTGGCGCCGGCGGTGCCGCTCGCGGCCGGCGTCGGTGAGGGCGACCACGACGGAGCGCTTGTCCTCGGGCGGCCGGGTGCGGGTCACGTAACCGGCCGCGACCAGGCCGTTGACCAGTTGGGTGGCGGCGGCGCCGGTGGTCTCGGTGCCGGCCGCGAGTCCGCTGATCGTCAGCGGGCCCCGGTCGGCGAGGGTGCGCAGGGCACGGGCGTGGGTGAGGGAGAGGGCGCCGGGGGTGCGGGTGGCGCGGCCGCGCAGGCGGGCGTCGGCGGCGCTGAGGCGGTAGGCGGCCCGGGCGAGGCGGTCGAGGGCGTCGGCGCGCTCGGGGGCGGGCTCGCGGGTCGGCTCGGTCATGTGCGGGTCTCCTCGGCGGTGGTGGCTTGACACCAGCTTAGGTTAAGTACTTAATGACTAAGTACTTAATCGCTAAGTACTTAGTGATCCGGAACCCGAGAAGGAGACCGCCATGACCACCCGTTCCACCGGCCAGAGCTGGGCCCTCGACACCGCGCTCGCCCAGGGCGGCTTCGACGCGCTGCACCCCGAGGCCGTCGGCACCATGGAGCAGCTCGGCCATGACCACACCGACTTCGCGAAGGTCTTCGCGCTGGTCAGGAGCGGTGCGATGCTGCCCAAGGCCTGGGCGACGGTCGCCGCCCAGGCGGAGGAGCGCGCCGCGCACCACGAGCGCGGCGGCTTCGCGCGGACCGCCGCCGACCTCTACGGCCGGGCCGCGGTGATGTGGGGCCGCGCCCAGTACTCGATCTTCGACGCGACCGATCCGCGCAAGGCCGCGATGCGCACGCGCACCGACCACTGTGTCGAGCGCCTGGGTGCGCTGCGCGACGGCCGGGTGCGGCGCGTCGTCCTCGACTTCGAGGGCGGAGCGATCCACGCGCTGCTCCACCTGCCCGCCGGGCCGGTCGAGAACGCGCCGGCCGTCATCCTCGGCCCGGGGATGGACATGATCAAGGAGGACTACATTTGGGCGGCCGAGCGCTACTACACCTCGCGCGGGGTCGTCGCACTGTCCATCGAGGGCCCCGGCCAGGGCGAGACGCGGGCCGGCGGGCTCACCGTCGACCTCACCAACTACGAGCGCGCGATCGGCCGTTACCTCGACCACCTGGCCGCGCTGCCGGAGGTCGACGCGGCACGGATCGGCATGTTCGGCATCTCGATGAGCGGCTACTGGGGCTCGCGCGCCGCCGCCACCGACGGCCGGCTGGCCGCGCTCGCCGCGTTCGAGGCCGTCACGGGCGACTTCGCGACCATCTTCGAGCGCGCCCAGCCGACCTTCAAGAACAACTACATGTACATGGCCGGGTACGCCGACGAGGAGGCCTTCGACCGCGACCTCGTCCGCCACCTGCCCCTCGGTGACCTGGTGGCCCGGATCACCTGCCCGGTGCTGTACGGCATCGGCGAGTTCGACGAGCTGACCGACCTCGGGCAGGCGCTGGAGAGCTTCGAGAAGGTCCGGGCGCCGAAGGAACTGCGGGTCTACGAGGACGAGTTCCACCCGCTCGGCGGCGTGGCGGCGGAGGTCTTCCGGTTCGGCGCCGAGTGGCTGGAGCGGGCGCTGGCGGGCGAGTTCGCGACGCCCGGGCGGGACGTGCGGCACTACGTCCGCCGCGACGGCAGCACCGTCGACGGCAGCGCCGACCCGACGTGGTGGCTCGGTGCCGCGCCGGCGCACCTCGACGCGGTCCGGCGGGGCTGAGCAGCGGCCGGGGGCGGGGCCGGGGCCGGGCCGGGGGTCAGGGGCGGCGCCGCTCAGGTGAGCAGCGTCGCCTCGACCCCGGCGAGGACGGCGGTCAGCCCCAGCTCGAAGCCCTCGTCGAAGTCCCGGAACATCACCCGGCCCGCCTCCGCCGCGAGCGGGTGGGCGGCGAGGCGTTCGGCGCGCGCGTCGACGTCGTACGCCTCGCCGCCGGCGAACGGGTCGGCGCCCATGGCCTGTTCCTCGACCACGTAGCCGATCGTGTAGCTGTACGCCGTGTACCAGGCGCGGGCGGCGGCGGCCGGCGCGAAGCCGGCGTCGACCAGCAGGCGCAGGGCGGCGTCCAGGCCGGGCGCGTACGAGGTGTCGGTGAAGCGGGCGCCGCTGTAGACCTTGGCGCCGTCGCGGTGGCGCAGCAGCTCGGCGCGCAGGGCGCGCATCGTCACGCGGTACGCGTCGCGCCAGTCGCCCCCGGCCGGCCAGGCGGACCCGGCCGACATGCGGCGCATCATCTCGGTCGCCATCTCGTCGAGCAGCGCCTGCTTGTCCTTGAAGTGCCAGTACAGCGCCGGTGCCTTGACGCCGAGTTCGGCGGCGATCGCGCGGAGGGTGAGGCCGTCGAGGCCCACCTCGTCGAGGAGTCTCAGCGCGGTGTCGGCGACCAGCTTCCGGTCGAGCTTCGGGGTTCCCGGGGTTCTCTGCGGCGTCACGGTTGACAGTTTAACGCCGTTAAGGGCAGGCTGCGGACAGCCGCCGTTTAACAACGTTAAGGAGAGTGGCCCGTGTCCGCGCTGCCCGTGTCCGCGTCGCCCGAATCCGTGCCGTCCGAATCCGCGCTGCCCGAATCCGTGGACGTCCTGATCGTCGGCGCCGGCCCCACCGGCCTCACGCTCGCCCTCGACCTCGCCCGGCGCGGCGTCCGGGCGCTGCTCGTCGAGCGCGCCGCCGAGCTGTTCCCCGGCTCGCGCGGCAAGGGGCTCCAGCCGCGCACGCTGGAGGTGCTGGACGACCTCGGCGTGCTGGCCGGGGTTCGCGCGGTGGCCGGGCGCTACCCGGCGAACCTGTTCTGGAAGGACGGCGAGCCCCAGGGCGAGCGCCGCATGTACGACCCGACCGAGCCGTCCGAGGCGGAGCCGTACACCGAGACGCTGATGCTGCCGCAGTGGCGCACGCAGCGCGTCCTGTACGGGCGGTTGCGCGAGCTGGGCGGCGACGTCGACTTCGGCCGCGAGCTGGTCGGCCTCGCGCAGGACGCGGACGGCGTGACGGCCGCGTTCGCGTCGGGCGGCCCGGTCCGGGCCCGGTGGGCCGTCGCGGCCGACGGCGGGCGCTCGACCGTCCGCCGGCTGCTCGGCATCGGCATGGCGGGGGAGGACATCGACCCGGCGACGATGCTGGTCGCGGACGTCCGGCTCGCCGACGGGGCGCTGGACCGCGATCACTGGCACGTCTTCCCCGCGGGCGAGGACCTGCTGGCGCTCTGCCCGCTCGCCGGGACGGACGACTTCCAGCTCGTCGCGAGGTTCCCGGAAGGGACGGCCGTGGATGCCAGCCTGGAGGGGATCCGCAAGGTCGTCGCCGCACGCTCCCACCTGGCGGCCGGTCATGTCGTCGACGTGCGCTGGGCATCCGAGTTCCGGCCGCGGACGGGACTCGCGGACCGGTTCCGCGACGGACGCGTGTTGCTCGCCGGCGACTCCGCGCACGTGCACTCGCCGGCCGGCGCGCAGGGCCTGAACACCAGCATCCAGGACGCGTACAACCTCGCCTGGAAGCTGGCCGCCGTGCTCTCCGGCGCCGCCCCGGAGGCGCTGCTCGACACCTACGAGGAGGAGCGCCGCGCCAACGCGGCGGAGATGCTCGACCTCTCGACGCGCGTGCACCGCGGCCAGGTCCGCCGTGGCCGCGCGACCCAGCAACTCGGCCTCGGCTACCGGGAGTCGACGCTCGCGGAGGACACCCGCGCCGGCCTCCCGGCGGACGCCCTCCGGGCCGGCGACCGCGCCCCGGACGGCCGCCGCGGCGGCGTCCACCTCTTCGACGCCTTCCGCGGCCCGCACTGGACCCTGCTCGCCGTCGGCACCGACGCCGACCTGCCCGACCTCGGCGTCCCCGCCGTCCGCATCCCGCCCTACGAGGCGTACGGCGACGGCGTGTTCCTCATCCGTCCGGACGGCTACGTCGGCTGGGCGGGCACGACGGCGGACGGCCTGGAGTCGTACGCGGCCCGTCACGGCGTGCGCGGCGCTTGACCCGCGCGGCGCTCGACCTACGTGCCGCTTGACCCACGTGCCGCTCGGCCCGCGCGGTGCTCGACCTACGTGCCCCTCAACCCACGCGGTGCTCGACCCACGCGGTGCTTGACCCGCACGGGCGAGGGGGCGTGCCGCCCGGCCCGGGCTGCGGGGGAGCGGCGGTTCGCGGCCGGAGACTGGGGGCCGTCGCCGCCCGCCGCCGGACAGGAGAGACCGTGGCCGACCACAGCCCCCGGGAGAAGACCGACGGCCAGGTCGGCGTCCTCGGCATCGCGCTCGGCGCGGTCCTGGCGGTCGTGTTCGCCCAGGGCTCGTGGCAGTGGTTCTCCACCTACCTCGGCGTGATGCTGCTCGCGGTGGTCCTCGCCTGCACCCGCCTGCCGACCTGCGCGCCCGGGCCGGTCACTGGGCCGGCCGCCGGGTACGTGCGCAGCCTGACGGCGTACGCACTGGTCGTCGGCCTGTGCGTGGCGATCGCGCTGGCCCCGGCGATGCAGCGGTGGCGGTGGCTGTTCCCGATGCCGGGTACGCGCGCGGGCTGCGCCGAACTGGGCCGCTACCAGGCCCTGACCGCGCGGCAGGCGGTGGGCGGCCTGGCCGTCCAGGACGGTGCGGCGGTGGCCCACGCCCAGGCCGACCAGGCCCGGCACGTCGTCGACGCGTGCCTCGCGGCCACGACGACGCTGTGGCTGCCGGTCTACGCGCTGGGGGCCGCGGCGCTGGTGGTCCTGGTCTCGTGGCGGCTCGGCCGGAGGAGAGCCACAGGCTCCCGGTGAGAGGATGGCCGGGACTCGAAAGGGGAGCGGATGGGCCTGGACGTCGTCCCGTTCGAGGAGCGGTTCGCGGAGCCCGCGGCGACGCTGCTCGCCGGGGAGCATCCGGACGGCGGGCTGGACCTCGCCGACCCGGTCGTGGCCCGTCGCCTCGTGGCGGCGTGGCAGGGTGCGGGCCCCGCCGTGGCCGCCGTCGAGGGCGGCGAGCTCGTCGGATTCCTGGCGGCGTCGGTCGACGGCGTCCCCGGGCCCCAGCAGGCGTCGATCCGGCTCCAGCAGCACGCTGCCGTCGGCGGCCGGAAGCGCGAGGCCTACCGCCGGCTCTACGCGGCCCTGGCCGGTCGACTCGCCGCCGTCGGACGGTTCGAGCACACGATCACGGCCTCGGCCGTCGACGGGGAGGTCACCACGGCCCTGTTCGAACTCGGCTTCGGCATCGACCAGATCAAGGGCCTGCGGCCCGCCGTCGCCTCCACCGGGCAGGACGTCCGGCTGCGCGAGGCCGGGCCGACGGACCTCCGCAGACTCCTCGAACTCACCGTCGAGCTGCAGCAGTTCCACGCCACCTCGCCGATCCTCCGGCCCGCGCTCCTCGACGTCCCCGCCGTTCGGGACGGTTTCCTCGCCGCTCTCGGCGACGACCGGCGGCTGCTCCTCGTCGCCGAGGAGCGCGGGCGCGTCGTCGGCATGATGCAGGCGGAGGCCGACCAGCGGCACCGGTCCACGGCGGTGATCGGCATCGCCTCGGTGACGGCGTCCGCCCGGTCCGGGGGCCTCGGCACGGCGCTCCTGACCGGAGTCTGCGACTGGGCCGCCCGCCGGGGCTTCGCGAACGTCGCCGTCGGCTGGTCGTCCGCGAACCCGGTGAGCGATTCATTCTGGCGCGGACGCGGCTTCGCACCGGTCGGCTACAAGCTCACCCGCCTGATCGACGCCCGCGTCGCCTGGGCCGACAGCCGGCTGGGCTACGCCCATCACCTGCCGGGGGGTTCGCCGCTCCCTCTGTGACGAACTCCTCTCACCAGGACCAGAGAAGGCGGCACCCCGTTGACGCCCATCGCCGCAGGCACCAGTGACGCGGTGACGATGATCGTCACCGCGTCCGCCGTCCTCGCCCTCCAAGTCCGCAGGACGGCGGGTGCCGGAACGGTGAGGACGGCGGCTGCCGTGGGCAGCTGACGGTCAGAAATATTTTTTCGAACGGACCTGCAACCTCCGTGGACCCCACACGTCTGTGGAAGTGAGAGGCGGGGGAATCGCCAAGTGCCTCTCACTTCCACAACACACACGTATGGCTCCATAGGGGGAACCATGTCCATCCGCTCTGCCGCCGCCGTGCTCGTCCTGGGCCTCACGGCCGGCCTGGTCGCCGCCGCACCGGCCTCGGCCGGGAACAACCCCTGGCCGAAGTTCACGCCGCTGGCGGCCGACACGACCGTGCAGATCCAGGCCGACTTCAGCGGCAAGTGCCTGGCCGTCGCAGACGCCCGCACCGACGACGGCGCGCCCGTCGTCGAGGCGGCCTGCACGGGTGACGACAGCCAGCAGTGGAACATCACCAACGGCTACGCGTTCAACGTCCACAGCGGCAAGTGCCTTGAGGTGCCGGCCTGGAGCCGCACCGCGGGCACCGCGATCGACCAGTGGACCTGCAACCAGGGCGACAACCAGCGCTGGGGTCAGATCAACATCGTCGGCAGCAACACCATTGCCATCCCCAACTGGAACAGCGGCCTGATCCTCGACGTCGACGGCGCGAACCACGCCGACGGCACCCCGGTGATCCAGTGGTACTCGGACTACCACGCCAACCAGCGCTTCACCCTCAACCCGGTCGGCTGACCCACCCCGCACCACCCCGGCCCCCGGCCCGGCCACCACCGGGCCGGGGGCCACCTTCGGCGCGTCCGGGCGCCGATCCTCGGCGCTGCGGACAGTGGGGGGAACACCAAGTTCCGTTCGCGCCATACGACATCAGTCAGGACCCACAGGGGGGGCCATGACCATCAACTCCACTGCCAAGCGCCGCATCGGCTCCGTCGCCACCGCCGGGCTCGGCCTCGGCCTGGCCGTCGGCCTGCTCGCCGCCCCGGCCGCGGCCGGCTTCACGTACCACCCGCTCGCGGCCGACTCCACCGTGCAGATCCGGACCTTCGTCGGCAAGTGCCTCCAGATCGCGGACTCCCGCACCGACAACGGGGCTCCCGTCGTCCAGGCGACCTGCAACGGCGCCCCGAGCCAGCGGTGGAACATCTCCGACGGCTTCGCCGTCAACGTCAACAGCGGCAAGTGCCTTGAGGTGCCGGGCTGGAGCAGGACCCAGGGCACGGCCATCGGCCAGTGGGACTGCAACGGCGGTGACAACCAGCGCTGGGGCAAGGTCAACGTCGACGGCAACACGCTGGCCGTCGTCAGCTTCGACAGCGACTTGGTCCTCGACGTGTACGGCGCCGGCCACGACGACGGTGCTCCGCTCGTCCAATGGGGCGGGTCGCGCTACGACAACGAGCGCTTCACCCTCGCCCCGGTCGGCTGACCCACCCCGCACCACCCCGGCCCCCGGCCCGGCCGACGCCGGGCCCGGGGGCCATTTCCGTTGCCCGGCGTCGAGGCCCCGTGAGAGCATCGAAGCTCATTTGATCCATTCGCCGAGATCTGCAGGTGGCAGGTACCGCTGATGAACACAACGGGGCCAATAGAGGCGTGCATCGAGGATGGGAACAACATCCTGGTCGCTCCTTCGACGTTGCACGACGATGACGTGGTTCGGGACTTCTTCGGGTCCGTGATCTCGCCGGAGGAGCTTGCTTCCGGTTCGCTCGATCTCGCACAGAAGACCGTCTACCTGTGTGGCGACATCTCCGGGATCAGCGGACGCCAATTGGACGGTGCCGCACGGGTTTTCGTCGTTCGGGAGCTGTCGCACGGTTTCCGCGAGGACGCCGGGGAGGCTTGGGAGTTCGTCGGGGTCGGGCGAGTTCCCGTCCGTGTCCACGGCGTCGGCGTGTACTACCGGCGCTTCTTCGCACTCGATGGGGATCACTTCGGACGGATCAGCGCGGAGCACGAGTTCCAGTCCCTGACGGAGTCCACCAAGCCCGGATCGGCGCATCGCAGCGGAATCTACCTGACGCCCGTCACACAGGACGGCGACGAACTGCATTTCCGCCTGCTCCGGTGCTCCACGAACCTCTCGGGGCCGACCGAGGGCTTCCGCCCCACCGACACGGGCATCGTCGACGCTCTGAATCGCGAGGCCGCCGGCATCTTCCGGGGCCAGGCGCCGCTCAATCACGTCCTCGCGCAGATCTACCGCAACACCGCTGCCACGGCGGAGCGCAAGCAGTCCAAGGCCAAGATCTCGTCCCACGCGGACAAGACCAAGGACATGCCCGCCAACGGCATCATGGCCTTCTGCACCTTCTATGACGGGCTCGACAAGCTGCGGCCGCTGGGCGAAGACGGCTTCGACTACGGGGTGAAGGGTGTCAGCGGGCTGACCAGGCTTCAGTTCCGCCTGAAGGGTTCGGCCGAAGACCACGACGCGGTCGCGCTGCCCGCGCAGTTCACGGTGACGCTCTATCCCGGCTCCGTGTTCTTCATGCCGCTCTCCACCAACCGCCTGTACACGCATGAGATCAAGCCCTCGGCGCTGGACGCCGAGCTGCTTCCGACCCGACTGGGATACGTCGTGCGCTGTTCGAGCGCCGAAGCCGTTCACAAGGACGGGGAGACGTTCCTCAAGGGGGAGGGGGAGTTGGTGAAGTTGGGGCCGGCGACCGAGGAAGGCATGGACGAGCTGCGCGGGCTGTACGCCGAGGAGAACAGGAGCTCGTCGTTCATCGACTACGGCGACCGGTTCCGCTTCAGCATGAACGCGGGGGACTACCGTGCCCCGCGAATCTAGGATCTCGGAGGAGGTCCGCACGGTCGATCTGTCGATCGAGGAGGATCTGTTCGCGGAGCTGTCCGCGTCGACTCGTTGGGAAGACGTGGGGAAGGGGCGGCGCGGAGCCGTCCTTGCCAGGGTCGACGAGGCGGGTGGTGTGCCTCTCGTGCGGACGACCACTCGGTACGGCAGCCCGGCGCAGCGATTCCGGGCAGTGCACGAGCGGCTGGCGCAGCGGATCCAGGAACGTGCGGCGCTTCCGGTCGGCTTCAACAACGCTCTCATCGAGAGCTACACGAACGCCTACCGGAAGATGGGCGGCCACTCCGACCAAGCCCTCGATTTGGCCGGTGATTCGTTCATCGCCGTCTTCTCCTGCTACCGGCATCCCGAGGAGGGTTCGCAGAGGAAGCTGATCTTCGAGTCCAAGGGGACCGGTGGGGAGGAGTTCGAGATCCCCCTCGCCCACAACAGCGTGGTTGTCTTCTCCGTCGATGCGAATCGGCGGCTCAGGCACAAGATCGTCCTGGACGCGCCCGACGAGGCGCCGGACAACCAGTGGTTGGGCGTGACCTTCCGAACGTCGAAGACCGTGGTCCGGTTCCACGACGGACACGCGCATCTCCCGCAGGGCGCGCGCCTCTTGGCGGCCGACGACGAGCAGCAGCGCGAGTTCTACCAACTACGACGGCGTGAGAACCAGGAGACGGACTTCGCCTACCCCGCGCTGGCGTACACCATCAGCGAGAGCGATCTGATCCCGCCCGTGTGAGCAAGAGGGAGGCCGCCCCACGAGTCTCGCGGGGGCGGCTTCGAGCTTCAGAGGACGCAGGCGGGTCCTCGGCCGTGACGTGAAGGCGGCCGTGTCATGCTGCTGTTCCTCCAGCACGCCACCCGGTGACGGACGCGGCCCGAAAACTCCCTGGACCGTCCGACCCGTCTCGGCCATGATCCTCACGTGGCCACCTACCTCGAGTCCGAGCGCCTGACCCTGCGCCCCTTCGCCGCCGCCGACGCGGACCTGCTGATCGAGCTGGACAGCGACCCGGCGGTGATGCGCTACCTGACCGGCGGCGCTCCAACCCCGCCGGAGGAGGTCCGCGACCTCGCCATCCCCAGCATCCTCGCCGGCTACGAGCGCTGGAATCATGACCTCGGCCTGTTCGCCGCGCACGAGAAGGACGGCGGCGCGTTCGTCGGCTGGTTCTGCCTGCGTCCGCGGCGCAGCGGCCCGCGTGAGGAGGCCGAACTCGGCTATCGCCTGCGCCAGGCGGCCTGGGGCCGGGGCTACGCCACCGAAGTCTCGCAGGCGCTGCTGGCGAAGGGGTTCGCCGAGCTCGGCATCCGCATGGTCTGGGCCGAGACGATGACCGTGAACCGCCCTTCGCGTAACGTCATGGAGAAGCTCGGGATGACGCTCGCGGAGAACATCCCCACGCCGGACAGCATGATGGCGGTCGAGGGTTCCGAGCACGGGGGTGTGCGGTACGAGATCACGAAGGAGCAGTGGGAGCGGCGGCAGGCGTAGGCGGCGCGAGGCGCGGCGCCCGTGGATGTGACGTCATCGGCCCGCGCGGCCTTGTCTCATCACGCCCTGTCGGGCACATCCCGGCAGCATCGTGCCGAACTCGTCGCTGAGCTCGTCCCTGCCTGGGAGGCGCAGCAGGAGTCTGCGCTGCGGGAGCGGCGCGGCGGCGACCGCCGCCGCGAGGCTGGTGCCGGCCCGAAGCATCGTCCGGTGTTCGTCGACCGGGTGCCGGCCACGCTCGCGCACCTGCGACACGATCTTCCGCACTCGGCCCTGGCTGCGCTGTTAGGAGTGGACCGCTCCATCCCTGATCTTGCAGGGTATCCCCGGCTTCAGCCGGGGAGGGATGCATCCTTGGCCCGGAGCCGCGAAGCGGCGGAGAACGCTGCGTTGTCA
>NZ_JBHYWI010000039.1:0-86616 GCF_042751525.1 Kitasatospora sp. NPDC059408 | reverse complement strand
TCCCGACGAGGAGGCGGGCCCGTTCGCGCGTCCGTGACCGCTACCGCTCCACCGCGAGCAGCGAGGTCAGCCGCCCGGCCAGCAGGTCCCAGCGCCAGGAGCGCTCCACCCAGCGCCGTCCCGCCTCGCCCATCCGCCGCCGCAGCTCCTCGTCGTGCAGCAGCCGGACGATCCGCTCGGCCGACGCCGACGCCGAGCCGCCCGGCACGACGTACCCGGTCTCGCCCTCCAGCACCGCGTCCGGCGCGCCGCCGGAGTCGCCGGCCACGACGGGCAGACCGGTCGCCGAGGCCTCCAGGTAGACGATGCCGAGGCCCTCGACGTCGAGCCCGCCGCGCCGCGTCCGGCAGGGCATCGCGAAGACGTCCCCGGCGCCGTAGTGGGCGGGCAGCTCCTCCCACGGCACGGAGCCGGTGAAGCGCACCGAGGCGCGCACGCCCCTGGCGTCGGCCAGCTTCTCCAGGTCCGCCCGGTACGGGCCGCCGCCGACGATCAGCAGCACCGCGTCCGGCACGTCGGCGAGGATCTGCGGCATCGCCTCGATCAGGGTGTCCTGGCCCTTGCGCGGCACCAGGCGCGAGACGCACACCACCACCGGCCGGTCCGCCAGCCCCAGCCGGCGGCGCACCTCGGCGCCCCCGGAGGCCGGGTGGAAGGTCGTCTCGTCCACGCCCGGCGGCAGCTGCACCATCCGGCCGGCGGCCTCCGGTCCCACCGCGCCCGCGATCCGGGAGCGGGTGTACTCGCCCAGGTACGTCAGCACGTCGGTGCCCGCGCCGATCCGGCGCAGCAGCTGCCGGGCGGCCGGCAGCTGGGCCCAGGCGGCCTCGTGCCCGTGCGTCATGCCCAGCAGCCGCCCGGCCCCGGCCCGGCGCAGTGCGGGAGCCATCAGGCCGAGCGGCGCGGCGGCGCCGAACCAGACCGAGTCGCACTTCTCCGCGCGGAGGATCTCGGCGGCCCGCCGGGTGACCCGCGGTGTGGGAACCATCACCTTCGTCCGGTCCCGGATCACCGGGAACGGCTGCTCGGCGTCGAAGCGCGCGACCTCGGTGCCGTCGCGCCAGGTCGAGGCGTAGACCACGATGCTCCCGGCGGGCTGACGGACGGCCATGTTGTGCACGAAGGCCTGGATGCCGCCGGGTCGCGGCGGGAAGTCGTTGGTGACGATCAAGGTTCTGTGCATCAGGCCACGGCTCGCTCGGTCGGGGGGTGCTCGGTGTACCGCTGGGTGATCCGTACGATAGGTCAACACCATGACCCGCCGGGAACGGAAGCACGCACGGCAACCGTTCCACCCCCGGGTCAGTCCTAGTACCTGAGCCGCTGAGGACGGCGGCCCGGGCGTCCGTCGCGCGACGCCTCCGGTGGGGACGTCCGAGACGAACGAGGGAGCGCTGTGGAGTTGGCCCCGGCCACCGAGACCGGTACTTCCCGTGCCCGCACGGGCCGCCCGCTCGGGGCGCTCGCGGCACTCGTCGCCACCTGGGCGGGCACCCGGACGCTGCTGCTGCTGTTCGTGACCGGCGTGCTGCGCTCGCCGGGCGGCGACGTCACCGCGGACGTCTGGATGATCTACCACGCCTGGTACGGCGTCCTGCAGACCGGCACCTTCCCGTTCGACGACGTCACCTGGCAGTACCCGCCCGGCGCCGCCCTGGTGATCCTGCTGCCCGGCCTGCTGCCGTGGTCGTACGTGGTCTCGTTCTGGGTGATCTGCGGGGTCGCCGACGCCCTCGTGATGGCCCTGCTGGTCCGCACCGGCCTGCGCCGGGGCCGGGCGCTGACCGGCGCCTGGCTGTGGGTGGTGGCCGTGCCGCTGCTCGGCCCGATGATCTACAACCGCTTCGACATCATCGTCACCGCGAGCGCGGTGGCCGGCCTGCTGGCGCTGATCCGCCGCCCGGCCGTCGGCGGGATGCTGCTGGGCCTCGGCGGGATCGTCAAGATCTGGCCGCTGCTCGGCCTGATCGGCACCCCCTCCGGCCGCCGCACCGGCCGTTCCTGGACGCTCGCGGCGGCCACCGCCGTCTCGCTGGGCTTCCTGCTGGCCGCCGGGATGAACGGCGCCTTCGGCTTCCTGGCGTTCCAGAAGGACCGCGGCGTCGAGGTCGAGTCGCTCGGCGCGCTGCCGCTGCACTACGCGAGGATCGCGGGCGGCTGGGACGGCCGGGTGACGATGAACTACGGCTCGGCCGAGATGCTCGGGCCCTGGGTCGGCGTCGTCGGCAAGGTCATGATGGCCGGCACCGTGCTGGGCTTCGCGTGGCTGCTGCTGTGGCGCTACACCGCCAAGCGCCGCAACGCGGCCACGATGTACGACGCGGCGCTGACCGCGCTGCTGATCTTCACCGTCACCAGCCGGGTGATCAGTCCGCAGTACCTGGTCTGGCTGATCGGCGTCGCGGCGGTCTGCCTGACGGTCCGCGGCAGCAGCCAGCGGCCGGTGGCACTGCTGATCCTGCTCGCGGCGCCGCTCACGCTGCTCGAATTCCCGCTGATGTTCACCCAGGTCCTCGCGAGCGACCCGGCGGCCATCGCCGTCCTGTCGGCGCGCAACCTGCTCCTGCTGGCGGCGACGGTCCTGTCCTGCGTCCGCCTCTGGCGCTCCACGCGGGGCACGGACCGGCTGCCGCCGACCGTCGTGCTGACGCAGCCGGAGCCCGTCCCGGCCGGCTCCTACCCGGTCCGCCCGGGCATCGCCTACGAGCAGGACCTGCTCGACGGGATCGACCGGCCCAACACCCCGGCCGGGCGCTAATTACCCGTCCTAGGCGTTGAGGGCGGCCACCTCGGCCACCCACAGCCGCGTGAACTCGTCCTTCCCGAGGCCCAGTTCGGCCCGGAACAGCCGGTCCATCCGCTGGTCGCGGTCCTCCCCCGCGCCGTCCGCCGCGCCCACCGCGCGGTAGAACGCGACCAGGCGGGCGGTGCCGAAGCGGGCGGCGATCAGCCGGCAGGCGAGCCAGGCCTGTTCGTAGGCCTGGGCGATGCCGGTGGTGCCCGCGGCGAAGTCGCGGTCGGCGGGCAGGGCCGTGGGCACCCTTCCGGCGGCCACGTCCCGGGCCAGCTCGGGGGCGATCTGGCGGGGCGTGCGGCCGGAGTCGCGGTAGGCCGTCCAGTCGGCGACGCCCTCGGAGAGCCACAGCGGCGTCCAGGCCCGGGTGTCGGCCCGGGTCGCGACGTGGGTGGTCTCGTGGGTGACGACCACCTGGCGGCCGAAGTCGCTGAGCCGCCCGAACGCCTCGGGGTTGATCAGTACCCGGTCGGCCGGGGTGTGCGAGGGCGCGCCGGGGGCGGCCACGGTGACCGCCGCCATGCCCGTCCAGCCGGCCGGGTCGGCCTCCAGCAGGCGGGCGAACTGCGGCTCGGTGGCGGGCAGTTCCAGCAGCAGTCGGCCCGCCCAGCCGGTGCCCCAGACCGCGCTCACCGCGGGGACGGCGCGGTCGCCGATCGCGACCGGCCCGGCCGGGTCCGGTCCGGCGGCGAGGCCGAGCACCAGGCACTGCGCGCCGCGCGCGGACCGTCCCGTCCCGAAGTCCCAGAGCGCCGGCGGCCCGCTCGCGGCGTCCTCGCGCTCGACCCGCCAGCCGTCGGCCCGCGTCAGCGTGAGGCGGCGGGGGTAGACGGCGGGGTACTCGTCGTAGCCGGCGACCCGGACGTCCAGGTCGGCCGTGACGGTCAGTCGGCCGGGGCCCGTGCCCGGGGAGACGACGAGGTTGCGGTAGCCGGCGGTCAGCGGCAGTCCGGTGGTGGCCGACAACTCGCGCGCGCGTTCGTCCAGCACCGCCGCCACCTCGGTCCGCTCGTCCGCCCCGCCGAGCCCCCGGCCGGTCGCCGCGGGGGCGACGGGCGGCAGCGACAGCTGGGCCAGCCCTCCGGCGGCGAGCAGCAGGGCGCCGCGCCGGGACAGCACGCAGGGCCGTATCGCGTCCGGTCCGGACGGGGTCGGGCTCAGAGCCGGACCACCCCCGCGACGGGCATCGCGTTGACGCTCTCGTACCGCACCCTGGCCCCCGGGTACGGGGCGTGCACGATCACCCCGCCGCCGGCGTACATGCCGACGTGGTGCATGTCCCGGTAGAAGATCACCAGGTCTCCCGGTCGCGCTTCGGACAGGCTCACCCGCTGGCCGGCGTAGGCCTGGGCCTGCGAGGTGCGCGGCAGGCTCACTCCCGCCTGCCGCCAGCTGTAGTACATCAGACCGGAACAGTCGAACGCGCGGGGACCGGTGGACCCGTACACGTACGGCGACCCGATCATCCGCACCGCCGCCGCGAGCGCCGCCGCCCCGCGCTCGGAGGCGGGCGGGGTGGTGCCGAGGTCCAGCCGGTCGGTGCCGCGGGTGGCGCGCTGCTCGGCCTCCTGGGCGTCCTGCGCGGCCATCCGGGAGCGCTCGGCGGCGCCCAGGCTGTTGAGCAGCCGCTGGGCCTTGGCCAGCCGCTGCTGGATCTCCTGCTTGCTGTCGGCGAGCGTCCGGCGGGCCTGGTCCAGCTCGGCGAGCTTGGCGGCGGTCTCGGTGCGGCGCTGGTCGAGCCCGCGCTGACGGGTCACCAGCTCGTGCAGCGTCTCGTTCTGCCGCTCGGTCGCCTGGTCGAGGCTCCGGGCGCGGGCGAGGTAGCCCTCCGGGTCGGTGGCGAGCATCAGCTGGACGGTCTGCGCCATGCCGCCGGAGCGGTACTCGGCGCCGGCCACGGTGGCGAGGTCGCCGCGCAGCTGGTTGAGCTGGTCCTGGGCGGCGGCGATCTCGCCCTGGAGGACGGTGGTCTCACCCTGGAGCCGCTGCTGGGCCTCCTGCGCGGCGTTGTACTTCTCCGACGCCTGTTCGGCCTCGTTGTACAGCTGCTCGACCTGCGCCTTGACGTCCTTGCGGCTGGGCGCGTCCGGGGAGCCGGGGGCGGCCTGGGCGCTGCCGCCCGTCGTGACGCCCAGGGCGGTGGTGGCGGCCGCGGTCAGCACCAGCGCACGGGCGAGCAGTTGGGAACGGCGGTGCACGGGCATGGCGGCGGCTGCTCCAATCCTGCGGACCGGTCCCGCCGCCGCACCCAAGCGGGCGGTCCTGGAGCGGGAGTCCGGTGGCAGACGTTAGCGAGTCCGGGCAACCGAGTCCAAACCCCTCCCAACCCGAATATTTGATCCTGAATCGGACATCAGTCCGAGGAAAGGAAACGCCGCAGGCCCGGACCTCCGGGGAGGAGGGCCGGGCCTGCGGGAAGCCGAGCGGGGAATCAGACCCGCACGATGGACGAGAGCGGCATGTTGGTGACCGCCTCGTAGCGGACGCTCGCACCCGGCTTGGGCGCGTGCAGCACCTGGCCGTTGCCGGCGTAGATGCCGACGTGGTGGGCGTCGTTGAAGAAGATCAGCAGGTCACCGGGCTGGGCCTGGGAGAGGTCCGTGCCGATCCGGGTCCCGGCGCCGGCCTGCTCCTGCGAGGTGCGCGGCAGCGAGACGCCGGCCTGGTCGAAGGCCCAGACCATCAGGCCCGAGCAGTCGAAGGAGTTCGGGCCGGTGGCGGCCCAGACGTACGGGCTGCCGATCTTGGTGGCGGCGTAGGACAGCGCGGCGGCACCGCGCGAGCTGCCCGCCGCCGGCGGCTTGGCGACCGGCGAGGACGACGGGGCCGAGCCGAGGTCGGTGCGGCTGCTGTCGCGGGAGGCGCGGTCGGCGGCGGCCTGCTGGGCCTTCGCGGCGTCTGCCTTGGCCTTGGCATCGGCGGCGGCCTTGTCCTCGGCCGCCTTGATGGCCTGGCGCTCCTGCTCGGACAGGGTGTTGAAGAGGTTCTGGGCGGCCGTCAGCTTCCCCTGGATCTGCTCCTTGGACGCCTTCAGCTGCTGGGTGGTCGCGTCCAGCTCGGCGAGCTTGCCCTGGGCCTCGGTGCGGTCCTGGTCCAGCTTGCGCTGCTGGTCCTGGAGCTCCTTCAGCTGACCCTTCTGAGTGCTGCCGGCCTGGTTCAGGGCGTCGGCCTGGCTGAGGAAGTTGTCCGGCTTGGACGAGAACATCAGCTGGACGGTCGGGGATATGCCCCCGTTGCGGTACTGCTCGCCGGCGATCTGGGCGAGGCCGCCCTGGAGGTCGGTCACCTGCTCCTGCTGGCGGGCCACCTGGTCCTGCAGGCCGCTGACCTGCTTCTGCAGCTCCTGCTGCTTGGCCTGGGCGGCGTTGTACTGCTCGGTCGCCACCTCGGCCTGCTCGTTGAGCTGGTCGACCTGCTCCTTGACCTGGTCCTTGGTCGGCGCGGGGTCGGCGTGGGCGCCGGACTGCGCGGAGAGGGCGACGGCTGCCGCGGCAACTCCGGTCAGGAAGGAAACTCGGGCACGACCGGCGGGCTTGGGACGACGATGGGACGCCACGAAGGCGGACTCCTTCTTCCTACGTCCGCCTACCGGGTGAGCTGACGGGTTCGGGCCGGAAGCATGCCCTACGACGCCTCACGGCCGTTCCACCGGCCGACCTGGCGCCGATTCACCCCGGAGGAACGTGGTTCCCCGGCTCCGCTCCACAGCGCCCCCTGTCACTGGGCTCCCCTGTCGGACGGTCGCTTCGACCCGTCCCGCTGCTTCACGAACTCGGCGGGAACCACCGCCGCCACCCTGGCTGGGCGATCGACAGTGCGGTGGTCCGGGTCACGACCCTAGTAACTGAACCGTGATCGGTTCAAATCCTTGTCAGAAAAAAGGCGGAAGAATAACCAAGTTCTTTTGTGAAGATGACAGAAGGTGATCGCGGCAGTACGCAAGGCTGATCACTTGTCACGCGAACGCGGCGAAACGCAGGGAAACGCGCTCAAGCGAACGCGCCACCCCCGCTCGGGAGGTGGCGCGGATCACAGGGCCGTCGCGCCGGCCCGCGGCGTGTCGGGGGGTCAGACCCGGCGGATGGTGTTGATCGGCATCGCGTCGGCCTTCATCACCTTGACGACGTCGCCGGTGTGCGGCGCGTGCACCACCATGCCGTTGCCGATGTACATCGCGACGTGGTGCATGTCGGGACCGTAGATCACCAGGTCGCCGGGCTGGGCCTGGTCCAGCGAGGGCACCCGGGTGCCGTAGTGGCCCTGCTCCTGCGAGGTGCGCGGCAGCGAGACGCCGGCCTGGCCGTACGACCAGAGCATCAGGCCCGAGCAGTCGAAGGTGCTGGAGCCGACGGCACCCCACACGTACGGCGAGCCCTGCTTGCTCATCGCCTTGGCCACGGCCACGGCCGCGTAGCCGCTGGCCGGCGGCAGGCTGCTCAGGTCGACCCGGTCGGTGCCGCGCGAGGCGCGGTCGTCCTGGGCCTGCTGGGCCTTCAGCGCGGCGCGCTCGGAGGCGCTGAGCGAGTTGAGGAGGTCCTGGGCCTGCTTGAGCTTGGCGTTGACGTCCGCCTTGGACTGGTTCAGGTCCTTGGTGGTGGAGTCCAGGGAGGCCAGCACCGCGGCGGCCTCGGCCTTCTCCTGGTCCAGGCGGCGCTGCTGGTCCAGCAGGCCCTTGAGCGCGTCGGTCTCGGTGGCGGTGGCCTGCTGCACGCTGGAGGCCTTGGCCAGGTAGTTGTTCGGGTCGGAGGAGAGCATCAGCTGGACGGACGGGTCGATGCCGCCGGTGCGGTACTGCTCGCCCGCCACGCCGGCGAGGCCGGTCTGAAGCTGGGTCATCTGCTCCTGGCCGCGGGCCACCTGGTCCTGGAGCTGGTCGGCCTGCTTGCGCAGCTGGTCGGCCCGCTCCTTGGCGCCGTTGTACTTCTCGGCGGCCTGCTCCTGCTCCTGCTGCAGCTCGTCGATCTGCGCCTTGACGTCCGTCTTGTTCGGCTGCGGCGCGGCGTGCGCGGCCACCTGGGCGGAGAGCGCGACCGCGGTCGCAGCAGCAGCGGTGAGCACGGAGACCCGCGCGCGGCTCGGCTGCTTGGGACGGCGGTGGGAGGCCAAGGGACCTGCTCCTTCTTCCATGGACTCACCGGTTCGGGTGAGAAATCCGGAAAATAGGTTTGACGCCAGACCCTAGTGAACATCCAGGCATTGCGCCACTCCCCCAAAGGCGTGAACTCCGAGCCCCCACGCCGCTTCACCGAATCCGCACATCACCGCAAACCGGACGCTGAGCGGCCGTCATCCCCATCGGCACGGAATCAGGGCCGCGCCAGCCGGTTCAGCAGCAGAACCGAGGCGACCGGGCGCGCGCCGGCCTTCCGCACGCCCTCCGCGACCTCCCGGTCGGCGGAGACCACCACGACCGGACGGCCCTGCGGCTCGGCCCGCACCAGGCGTCTGATCAGCTCGTCCGCCGTCTCGCCGGTCCGGCTGAAGCGCACCCGGACCCCGCGCGGCGGCGCCATGATCACCGGCACGTCCAGGTCCTGCCCGTCGAACACGCACGTGACCTCCGCCTGCGTGCGCTGGGCCAGCATCGCCAGCCCGCCCAGCAGCCGCAGCCGCTGCTGCTCCAGCGGCAGCGTCGGATAGCCGGTCTTCGTCACGTTGTAGCCGTCCACCACCAGGTGCACCTGCGGGATCGCCAGCAGCTGGTCCAGCAGGGCCGGATCGTCTTCCGCGAGCCCGCGCCGGGCCACGTCGTGCGGCGAGGCCGAACCCGGCACCACCGCCTCCACCAGGTCCGCCGGACGGATCTGCGACACCGGCAGCGCCAGCTCGCGCTGCAGCCCCTGCGCCGACTGCAGCACGGTGTCCAGCAGCAGCCGCAGCCGCATGTCCTCCACGCTGCGCCCCTCGCGGGCCGAACGGCGGCCCTGCTCGGCGGCGGTCTCCAGCTCGCCGACGCGGTGCCGCAGCCGCCGGGCCTCGCTCTCGGCCGCACTGCGCTCGGTCGCCGCCTGCGCGCGCAGCGCCTCCAGCTCGCCGGCCAGCCGACGGGTCTCGGCCTGCGCCCGGCGGGTGTCGCTCTCCAGCGAACGCACCTTCTTGCGCAGCGAGTCGGCCTCCCGCCGGACGTCCTCGGACTCGGCCCGCTGCCGGTCCAGGTCCGCGCGCGCCCCGGCCCGCACCTCGGCCAGCTCGGCCTGCAGCTTCTCCACCAGCCGGGCCGCCTCCGCGGCCGCGCCCTCGGCGCCGGCCCGCTCGGCCTCCTCGCCGGCCTCGGCGACCAGCCGGCTCCAGCCCGCCGACCGCACCAGGTAGGCGGCGGCCGCGACGTCCATCGGATCGGCGGCGCCGGGGACGCTGCCCGACTCCAGCGCCTTCACCAGGTCCGGCTGGCCCAGCCGCAGCCGCTCCGCTATCCGCAGCCGGAAGGCCGGCTCCGACTCCAGCGCCGCCGCGATCGCCGTGGCCGCGTACTTGGCCCGCCGGGCCGGGGTGAACTTGGCGTACTGACGCAGGCTCTGCGGCAGCTCACCGGGCGGCAGTCCGCCGAGCGCGTCCGCGGCCAGGCCGACCACGCGCCGGCGCACGCCCTCCGGCAGCGGCCGGTCGAGCTTCTCGGCGGGACGGCCGGCTCCCGGGTCCGCGGCGGTTCCGGACGCGGCGGCACCGTCGGCGGCCCCCGCCGTCCCGGCGGCCGGCTCCGCAGCGGGCTGCCCCTGCGGTCCGGCGGGCTCCCTCGCTGCGTCCACCACGTCCTCGGCTCCGATCCTGGTCCAACGGGTGCGGCCCCGCGGCCGCCGTCCCTGTCGTCACGCTCCGTGCGTTCTGTCTGTATTGTCCCGTGCGGCGGACGGCCGTGCCGTGCACCGTCCACCGCACCGGCGGGGCATCAACCCTGCTCGGCCTCGACCGCCGCGTCGTCCGCGCCCGGGCGGGCGACCAGCTCGACCTGGTCCACCGCGTTGCACCAGCGGCAGCGCACCGTCTCGACCGTCTCGCTCAGGACTTCGGTCTCCTCGACCTTGGACTCGCCGGCCAGGTCGAAGTGCAGGAACTCGGTGACCCGCGCGGAGCGGGTCACGTCGAAGCGGGTGAGGTTGCCGCACAGGGTGCAGCGCCAACGCGTCTCGGCGGTCAGAGCGGGGACGGTCATCGGGGGTCCTCTCGGGTGGTCCCTGGGTGGGCTAGGCGCTCCCCCCGGAGCCCCGGCATCGGCGGCGGGAGGCGGGAATGCCCGCCCCAAGCCTATTGCCTGGGGCAACCATCACGGCCACCGGTTCGGGCGATCGGGACGGCTAGTCCACCTGCCGTACAGCGCGGTGTCACGGAGGGCCCGCGGAGGGATGCTTGGCCGCATGGCGCTCGCGGCCCCCGGCCACACCGACGCGCGGGACCGCGGCCCCGCGGTGCCCGCCCCGGCGGTCACCTACGCCCTGATCGCGCTCAACACCCTGGTCTTCCTGTTCGGGCCGGCCGCCGGACTCAACCCCCTCTACGGCACCGGGCAGGCCCGGCTCTGCGCCGAGCAGCGGTACGAACAGCGCTGGGGCGCCGTCCCCGCCGAACTGCTGGCCGGGCGCCCGCTGACGGCCGAACAGCTCGCCGAGGCCCCGGACCCGGTCCCCGGCTGCCCGGCCGCCCCCACGCCGGGCAAGCGCCCGGCCGTCTCCGTCCTCACCGGCCTCTTCCTGCACGCCGGCTGGCTGCACCTGGCCGGCAACCTCCTCTTCCTCCACGTCTTCGGCCCCACCGTCGAACGGCGGGTCGGCCGGGCCCGCTTCCTCCTCTTCTACCTGGCCGCCGGGAGCCTCGCGACGTACGGCTTCGCCCTCGCCGAGGCGCACTCGGCGGACTCCACCCGCGTCCTGATCGGAGCCTCCGGCGCGATCTCCGCCGTCCTGGGCGCCTACCTGCGCTTCCACCCGCGCTCCCGGGTGACGACGCTCGTCCCGCTGCTGCTCTTCCTGCCGCTGCGGTTCCCGGCCTGGCTGGTGCTGGGCCTCTGGTTCGCCCTGCAGTGGTGGTCGGTGCACTCGGCCGGGCCCGGGGTCGCCTACCTGGTCCACGTGATCGGCTTCTGCGCCGGCTTCCTCTACGCCTGCACCGTCGTCGGTCACCCCCCGAGACGACCCGGCTGAGGCCCGATACGCTGGCGCCACCCCACGAAGGAGCCGGAACAGTGATCACCGCCATCGTCCTGATCAAGACCAGTGTCGACCGCATCCCGGAGATCGCCGAGGCCATCGCCGCCATCGAGGGCGTCAGCGAGGTGTACTCGGTGACCGGCGGCTACGACCTGGTCGCGATGGTGCGGGTGCGCAAGCACGACGACCTGGCCGACGTCATCCCGGGCCGGCTGAACAAGGTCCCGGGCGTCGCCCACACCGAAACCCAGATCGCCTTCCGCACCTACTCCCAGCACGACCTGGAGGCCGCGTTCGCGCTCGGCCTGGACGAGTAGTCCTCAGTCCTCACGGCGAGTGTCGGCGACGCAACGGCCGCCCTCGTTCCGGTAGTTCCACGCCGCGCCGTCCGTGACCAGCTCGCGGACGGCGGTCAGGAAGCGGTCGACGTGCTCGTCCGGGGTCCCGGCGCCGAAGCTGACCCGGATGGCGTTCAGGCTGCGCTCGCCCGGCAGCGACGGCTCCGGCGCGCCGCACTCGGACGGCGCCACGTCCTCGTCGCCGAGCAGCGTGCGCACCAGCGGGTGCGCGCAGAACAGCCCGTCGCGCACGCCGATGCCGTACTCGGCGGAGAGCGCGGCCGAGAAGTGCGAGCTGTTCCAGCCCCGGACGACGAAGGACAGCACGCCCACCCGCGCCGAGTCGGAGCCGAACAGGCTCAGCACCTTGACCTGCGGGATCGCCGCCAGCCCGGCCGTGAGCCGGGCGATCAGCGCCTGCTCGCGGGCCTCCAGCGCGTCGAAGCCGGCCTCGCTCAGCGCCCGGCAGGCGGACGCGATGGCGTAGGCGCCGATGACGTTCGGCGAGCCGGCCTCGTGCCGGGCCGGGCCGGTGTGCCACTGGACGGCCACCGAGCCGTCGGCCTCCCGGGCCACCGTCCGGGTCGCGCCGCCGCCGGCCAGGTACGGCTCGGCCGCGTCCAGCCAGTCCGCCCGGCCGGCCAGCACCCCGGCGCCGAACGGCGCGTAGATCTTGTGGCCGGAGAAGGCGATCCAGTCGACGTCCAGCTCGGCCACCGAGACCCGGTGGTGCGGGGCGAGCTGCGCGGCGTCCAGCACCACCCGGGCGCCGTGCCGGTGCGCGGTCGCGGTGAGCTCGGCGACCGGCCACAGCTCGCCGGTGACGTTCGAGGCGCCGGTGACGCACAGCAGCTTCGGGCCCTCGGGCGCCCCGGCGAGCGCGGCGTCCAGCGCGGCGACGGCCTCGGCGTGCGAGCGGGGAGCGCGCAGGTAGGCGACGTCGAGCCCGGCGTGGGCCCAGGGCAGCAGCGAGGCGTGGTGCTCGGTCTCGAACGCGAACACCCGGGTGCCGGCCG
The DNA here is from genome assembly GCF_042751525.1 of Kitasatospora sp. NPDC059408. NCBI lineage: Bacteria > Bacillati > Actinomycetota > Actinomycetes > Kitasatosporales > Streptomycetaceae > Kitasatospora > Kitasatospora sp. NPDC059408. Next base: position 74,327 of record NZ_JBHYWI010000039.1, on the reverse strand, counting down.
GCAGCGCGGCGGCGAGCAGGTTGAGCGAGTCGGTGGTGGCCCGGGTGAAGACCACCTGGTCGCCCTCGCGCAGGCCGAGGAACTCGCCGACGGTCCGGCGGCTCTGCTCGAACAGGTCGGTGGACAGCTGCGAGAGGTACCCCGCGCCGCGGTGCACGCTGCCGTAGTAGGGGGCGTACGCGGCGACGTCGTCCCACACCCGCTGCAGCGCCGGAGAGCTGGCCGCGTAGTCGAGCGGCGCGTAGCCGACCTTCTCGCCGTTGACGAGCGGCACCTGGACGTCGTGGCCGAGGACGGCGAGGGGGGCGTTCGAAAGGGGGCGGGCGGAGCTCGTCGCAAGAAGGGCGGTGGTGGGCGACGGCTGGGCGGCGAGAGACATGAGGATGCACTCCTTCGGAGGTCGAGGGACCCCGGGAGTGCTAGTCGTCGGGCGTCCGCGCTTGCCTCGCGGACGGTTCGCCGCGTGGCCCGGTCCTCACCCAGGGCACCCCGCCACGGACGGAGGGTTGCCGGACAGCAAGCTGGGGCTTGTCGCTGTCACTCATGACCTGGACAGGACTCTAGGTCGCGTCCGCCCGGTGGTCAAACAGGCATCCACCATCCGGACAGCCGAAGGGGCCCGCGGCGACGAACTGCCACGGGCCCCTCAACTCGCTTGTCAGTCCCGGCCGGTGGCCTCCGACCAGCGCCGCAGCAGCTCCTGCGCCGCGCCCGAGTCCACGGCCGCCGCGGCCCGCTCCATGCCGGCCGCCAGTTGCTCGGCGAGCGGCGCGTCCGTCAGGTCCAGCGCCACCAGCGCCGCCGCCGTGTTGAGCAGGACGGCGTCCCGCACCGGCCCGCGCTCCCCGGCCAGCAGCCGGCGCGCGACCTCGGCGTTGTAGGAGGCGTCCGCCCCGCGGAGCGCCTCGATGCCGACGAGCTCGATGCCGACGTCCCGCGGGTCGAAGGCGGTCTCGGTGACGATGCCGTCCCGCACGATCCACACCTGCGACGTCGTGGTGACGGTCAGCTCGTCCAGGCCGTCGTCGCCGCGGAAGACCAGCGCCGTGGAGCCGCGCCGGGCGAGGACGCCCGCGATCAGCCCGGCGAGCCGGGTGTCGAAGCAGCCGACGGCGTGCGCGGTGACCTTCGCCGGGTTGGTCAGCGGGCCGAGGATGTTGAACGCGGTCGGCACCCCGAGGTCGCGCCGGGCGGTGGCGGCGTGCCGCATCGACGGGTGGAACTTCGCCGCGAAGCAGAAGGTGAGCCCGACCTCCTCGGCCACCTCGGCGACCCGCCGGGCCGACAGGTCCAGGGCGATGCCGAGCTTCTCCAGCACGTCCGACGACCCGCTCGCCGAGGAGGACGCCCGGTTGCCGTGCTTGACCACCTTGGCACCGGCGGCCGCCGCGACGATCGCGGACATCGTGGAGATGTTGACGGTCTTGGCGCGGTCGCCGCCGGTGCCGACGATGTCCACCGCCGGGCCCGGGATGTCCAGCGGCTCGGCGTGCGCGTACATCGCGTCCACCAGGCCGCTGATCTCGTCGACCGTCTCGCCCTTGGCCCGCAGCGCCACCATGAACCCGGCGACCTGGACGGGGGACGCCTCGCCGCTCATGATCCGGTCCATCGCCCACGCGGTGGCCGAGCGGTCGAGGTCCTCCCCCTTCAACAGCGCCGCCAGGAGGTCCGGCCAGGTGCGGACCACCTGCGCGGGGTCGGTACCACCGTTCGCAGGGTTCACGTTCACCATGGCTGACTCCAGCTGTTGTCGGTTCCCCCAGGGGGGACGTCCGTACGGATGGAGTCAGCCTATCGAGCGGCGGGGTACCTCCGGCCCTGTCTTCTCTAGTACTGAGACGGCGCCGCTCAGCGCGTCGCGGGGGCCCGCTTGGCCAGGCGCGCCCGCAGCAGCGTGGCCACCGCCCCGGCCAGCGCGACCGGGTCGACCGGGCGCGAGATCGCCGCGTCGGCCCGGCTCCAGGCGGCCAGCCAGGAGTCCTGCGGCCGGCCGATCAGCACCAGCACCGGCGGGCAGCCGTAGATCTCGTCCTTGAGCTGGCGCCCGAGTCCGAGCCCGCCGGCCGGCACCGCCTCGCCGTCCAGGATGCAGAGGTCGACGCCGCCCTTCTCCAGCGCCCGCAGCACCGCGGGGGTGGTCGCGCACTCCAGGTAGGACAGCTCCGGCAGATCCTCGGCGGGCCGGCGGCCGAGCGCCGTCAGCACCTGCTCGCGGGTGTTGCGGTCGTCGCTGTAGACGAGGACGGTGAGCGTCTCATCGGTCGTGTACGCCATTGACCCTGCTCCCTCAAGTGTGATCCGGACCACGTTCGCCTGACCCGGATGCTACTCCGGATCACCCCCGGCCGAGCCCTCCCCCGCGCGCGTTCCTCCTCAAGGCGCCGCGCCCGGGGCTCACCCGCCCGGAGGACGCCCCGTCACCCGGGCACGCGCAGTCCACCCGGACGGCCGACAGCCGGGCCCGCTCCCCTACCTCCGGGCACTGCGCCGACCGTGCATCGACACGCTGGGCAACGGGGTCCAAGGGCCCTCCGAGGAACCGTCAGAAAAGGGACACGCCGCTGCTCAGGTACCGTCCGGGCACCTGGGTGCCCCCCAAGCGGGCATACCGCACGCACCGGACACTCCGAGGGAGACCCCCCGGCGTGAAGACGGAATAAGGGACCGACATAATGTCCGTCGTGGCGACAGCAACAGCAGTAGAAACCGGGCACGCGCACGGATCGGTCAACCGGCCGAACATGGTCAGCGTCGGAACGATCGTCTGGCTCAGTTCCGAGTTGATGTTCTTCGCGGCCCTCTTCGCGATGTACTTCACGCTCCGCTCCGTCAAGGGGCCGGAGTTCTGGACCGAGAAGGCGCACGCCCTCAACGTGCCCTTCTCCTCGGTCAACACCACGATCCTGGTGCTCTCCTCGCTGACCTGCCAGCTCGGCGTGTTCGCCGCCGAGCGCGGGGACGTGAAGAAGCTCCGCTCGTGGTTCGTCATCACCTTCGTGATGGGCGCGATCTTCATCGGCGGTCAGATCTTCGAGTACACCGAGCTGGTCAAGAAGGACGGCCTCTCGCTGTCCTCCGACCCGTACGGCACGGTGTTCTACCTGACCACCGGCTTCCACGGTCTGCACGTGACGGGTGGTCTGATCGCCTTCCTGCTGGTCCTGGGACGGACGTACGCAGCCAAGCGCTTCACGCACGAGCAGGCCACCGCCGCCATCGTGGTGTCGTACTACTGGCACTTCGTCGACGTCGTGTGGATCGGCCTGTTCGCGACCATCTACCTGATCAAGTAACCAGCTGATCAGGTCGCTGGCCACCGGCTGCGGCCCCCGCCCTCACCGGCGCAGGGCCGCTTCTGCCGGTGCCGACGCTCCCACCGACCGACCGCGCGCGCAGCCCTAGCCGGGCCGCCTCGTGCCGGCCAGACCGGCAGCCGGGTGCACCCACCAGTCGACCAGATCCTGACACCGGGGTTATTCCGTGAAAAAGCTCTCCGCACGACGGCGCCACCCATTGGCGGCGCTGGTCGTCCTACTTCTCGCCCTGGCGGCAACCGGGGGGCTGTACGCCGTGTTCGCGCCCGCCGGCAAGGCGCAGGCCGACGTCGCCGCGCAGTCGCTCGCGATCGACGAGGGTAAGAAGCTCTTCGCCGTCGGCTGCTCCTCCTGCCACGGCCTGAACGGCGAGGGCAGCAGCGACGGCCCGAGCCTGGTCGGCGTCGGTTCCGCCGCCGTCGACTTCCAGGTCGCCACCGGCCGCATGCCGGCCCAGCAGCCCGGCTCGCAGGTCCCGCGCAAGAAGAACATCTACTCGCAGGCCGAGATCGACCAGCTCGCCGCCTTCGTGGCCTCGCTCGGCCCCGGCCCGGTGACGCCGACCCAGGAGCAGTACACCTCGACCAACCCCGAGGACATCTCCAAGGGTGGCGAGCTGTTCCGCACCAACTGCGCCCAGTGCCACAACTTCGCCGGCCAGGGTGGTGCCCTGACCAAGGGCAAGTACGCGCCGTCGCTGGAGGGCGTGGACGCCAAGCACATCTACGAGGCCATGCAGACCGGCCCGCAGAACATGCCGTCGTTCCCGGACACCACCATGCCCGAGGAGCAGAAGAAGCAGATCGTGGCCTTCGTCCGCCACACCACCAACGATGAGCCCAACCCCGGCGGTCTCACGCTCGGCAGCCTCGGTCCGGTGACCGAGGGCCTGTTCGGCTGGATCTTCGGTCTCGGCGTGCTCATCGCGGTCGCGATCTGGGTCGCCGCCCACACCCCCAAGGCCAAGAAGTCATGAGCCACGACATGTCAGAAGAGAAGCTTCCGGAGCACCACGGCTCCGCCGGCGAGGTCGCCGAGCACGGCGACCCGTTCGCCGACCCGGGCCTGCCGGCCCACGAGCCCCGTCGCACCGACATCGACGAGCGGGCCGCCAAGCGCGCCGAGCGCCAGGTGTCGCTGATGTTCGTGATCTCGATGATCGCCACCATCGGCTTCATCGCGTCGTACGTGGGCATCGACCCCGACAAGATCGTCTACATCTTCCCGCTCGGTCACGTCAGCGCGCTGAACTTCGCGCTCGGCCTGACCCTGGGCGTCGCGCTGTTCCTGATCGGCGCGGGCGCGGTCCACTGGGCCCGCACCCTGATGTCGGACGTCGAGCTGCCGGCCGAGCGTCACCCGATCGAGGCCGACGACGAGGTCCGCGCGGACGTCATCGACCAGTTCAAGACCGGTGCCGCCGAGTCCGGCTTCGGTCGTCGGAAGATGATCCGCAACACCCTCATCGGCTCGATGGCGCTGGTCCCGCTCTCCGGCGTGGTCCTGCTCCGCGACCTCGGGCCGCTGCCCGAGAAGAAGCTGAAGGAGACGGGCTGGAAGGAGGCGACTCCGGCCAAGCCGCTGCAGCTCATCAACATGAGCACCAACCTGCCGATGAAGGCCGACGACATCGTCATCGGCTCGCTGACCTTCGCCATGCCCGAGGGGCTGCACGTCCACGACGAGGACTTCCAGCAGGCCATCGCCAAGGACGCCCTGATGCTGGTGCGCATCGCGCCGGACGACATCAAGGACGACAAGTCCCGGGAGAAGGGCTTCGAGGGCATCCTCGCCTACTCGAAGATCTGCACCCACGTCGGCTGCCCGATCAGCCTCTACGAGCAGCAGACCCACCACGCGCTCTGCCCGTGCCACCAGTCGACCTTCGACCTGTCGGACGGCGCGCGCGTCATCTTCGGCCCGGCCGGCCACCCCCTGCCGCAGCTGAAGATCACCACTGACGAACAGGGTCACCTGGTCGCCACCGGCGACTTCGAAGAGCCTGTCGGCCCGAGCTACTGGGAGCGTGCTCGATGAGTAGCGCGAGCAGCACCACCTCCGGTGCCGCCAAGCCCACCAGCACGCGCGCCAACCCCGCCAACAAGTGGGAGGCCGCGGCTGACTGGACGGACGGCCGGCTGGGGATCTACTCCCTCGCCAAGGCCAACCTGCGCAAGATCTTCCCGGACCACTGGTCCTTCATGCTGGGCGAGATCTGCCTCTACTCGTTCGTCATCATCATCCTGACGGGCGTGTACCTGACGCTGTTCTTCAAGCCGTCGATGGCCGAGGTCGTCTACAACGGCTCGTACGTGCCCCTCAAGGGCATCGGCATGTCCGAGGCGTACGCGTCGACCGTGAACATCAGCTTCGAGGTCCGCGGCGGTCTGCTGATCCGCCAGATCCACCACTGGGCCGCCCTGGTCTTCGTGGCGGCGATGCTCGTGCACATGATGCGCGTGTTCTTCACCGGTGCGTTCCGCAAGCCGCGTGAGATCAACTGGGTCTTCGGCTTCCTGCTGCTGGTCCTGGGCATGTTCGACGGCTTCTTCGGCTACTCGCTCCCGGACGACCTGCTGTCGGGCACCGGTATCCGCTTCATGGAAGGCGCGATCCTCGCCGTCCCGCTGGTGGGCACCTACATCCAGATGTTCCTGTACGGGGGCGAGTTCCCCGGCACCGACATCATCCCGCGGTTCTTCACGATCCACGTGCTGCTGATCCCGGGCATCATGCTCGGCCTGCTGGTGGCTCACCTGATCCTGGTCTTCTACCACAAGCACACCCAGTGGGCGGGCCCGGGCAAGACCGAGAAGAACGTCGTCGGCATGCCGCTGATGCCGGTCTACATGGCCAAGGCCGGTGGCTTCTTCTTCCTGGTGTTCGGCATCATCGCCGCCATCTCGGCGATCGCGTCGATCAACCCGATCTGGGCGTACGGCCCGTACCGCCCCGACCAGGTGTCGACCGACGCCCAGCCGGACTGGTACATGGGCTTCTCCGAGGGCCTGATCCGCGTCATGCCGGGCTGGGAGATCAGCCTGTGGGGCCACACCCTGAACCTGGGCGTGTTCGTCCCGCTGATGATCTTCCCGCTGGTCCTGGTCGCGATCGCGGTCTACCCGTTCATCGAGGGCTGGATCACCGGCGACAAGCGCGAGCACCACATCCTGGACCGCCCGCGCAACGCCCCGGTCCGCACCGCCCTGGGCGCCGCGTGGATCAGCCTCTACCTGGTCCTGCTGATCGGTGGTGGCAACGACCTGTTCGCCACGCACTTCCACCTGTCGCTGAACTCGATCACCTACTTCGTGCGCGCCGGCTTCTTCGTGGTGCCGGTCATCACCTTCATCGTCACCAAGCGCTGGTGCCTCGGCCTCCAGCGCCGTGACAAGGAGAAGGTGCTGCACGGCCGCGAGACCGGCGTCATCAAGCGCCTGCCGCACGGCGAGTTCGTCGAGGTGCACGCCCAGCTGCCGCAGAAGGAGCTGTTCAAGCTCACCGCGCACGAGCAGAACCAGCCGGTCCAGCTGCCGGCCCAGACGGACGAGAACGGCGTGGCCGCCAAGGCCGGCGTCTTCACCCGCACCCGGGCCAAGCTGTCCCGCGGCTTCTACGGCGAGGGCAGCCAGATCCCCAAGCCCACCGCCGAGGAGCACCACGAGATCACCAGCGGCCACGGCCACCACTGATCCCGTCCGCACCGCAGCGCCACACCCGAGGGCCGCTGACCAGAGTTCTTCTGGTCGGCGGCCCTCGGGCTTTGCCGTCTCCCCAGCCCCCAGGCACCCTCAGGAGCCCATCGTGCAGCTGTCCGTCGACCCCGCCTCCGCCACTCCCCCGTACGAGCAGATCCGCGCCCGGATCGCCGAGCTGGCCCGCTCGGGCGAACTGCCCACCGGGCTGCGGCTGCCCACCGTCCGGGCGCTGGCCGAGGAGCTGGAACTGTCCGCCGGGACGGTCGCCCGCGCCTACCGGGAGCTGGAGGCCGACGGCGTCGTGGAGACGCACGGCCGGCGCGGCACGCTGATCGCGTCCACCGGCGACACCGCGCACCGGCTGGCCGCCGAGGCGGCCACCGAGTACGCCGAACGGGTGCGCCGGCTCGGGCTGTCGCGCGGGGACGCCCTGGCGGCGGTGGACACCGCGCTGCGGGTCGCGTTCCCGGAGGACTAGGGAGGACCAGGAGGACCGGGAGGGCCGGGAGGGCCGGGAGGGCCGGGAGGACCTGCGGAGGGCCTGCGGAGGGCCGCTCAGACCTCCGGGCGGATCATCCCCGTGGCGGGGGCCTGGGAGGCCGCGACGGTGGTGCTGAAGGGCTTCCCGAGGGAGCTGTGCTTGACCCAGTCCGCCCAGGACACGTTCCAGTCCCCGAAGCCGTTGCCGAACGGCTCCATCGTGGCGCCGTGGCTGTTGACCACCGTCACCAGGTCCCCCACCCGGGTGTTGTCGTAGAACCACTTCGCGTTGTCGGTGCTCATCCCGGTGCAGCCGTGGCTGACGTTCTCGTAGCCCTGCGAGCCGACCGACCACGGCGCCGCGTGGACGTACTCGCCGCTCCACGTCACCCGGGTGGCCCACTCGACGTTGAGGTCGTAGGCCTCCGAGCTGCCCGCGGATATGCCGATCGTCTCGCCGTTCATCCGCACCGAGCGCTCCTGGCCGAGCACCACCTTGACGCCGTTGCGGGTGTCGAAGCCGGGCTTGCCGGTGGTCACCGGGATGGTCCGGATCACCTCGCCGTCGCGCTTCAGGGTGAGCTCGTGGGCGGCGGCGTCGATCACCGACTCGACCCGGGCCCCGATCCGCAGCTTCAGGCTGCTGCGGTCGCCGCCGTACAGGCCGTCGGCGATCCGGGTGCCGGTGCCGTCGAAGGCCAGGCCGACGGTGGTGCCGACGGGCCAGTACTCCTCCGGGCGGAAGTGCAGGTTCTTGTCGTCCACCCAGTACCACGCGCCGGTGACGGCGGGCTGGGAGCTGACCGTCAGGGCCTGCTCGACCTCCTGCCGGGCCTGCGGGTCCTTGACGGCCTCGGAGAGCTGCACGGTCAGCGGCTGGCCGACCCCGTACACGCCGCTGCCGGAGGAGTCCGGGCCGAGCTTCGCGGTCAGCAGGCGCTGGGCGGCGAGGGTGCTGAAGTCCTGGGTGGTCTCGCCGCGCCCGCCCCTGCCGTCGTCCGCCGCGATCCGGACGCTGTACGACGCCGAGGCCTTCAGCCGGCCGGTCGTCTGCCAGCTGCGCTGGTCGTCCGCGAGCCTGCCGGCCACCACCCGGCCGTCCGGGCCGACCACGGTGACGTCGGTCAGCCTGCTGCCGGCGACGGCGGTCACGGTGACCGACTGGGCCGGGTCGACCTTGCCCTCGGCCGAGAGGTGGACCAGCCGCGCCGCGTCGACCTTGTGCGGGCCGGTGCGATCGTCGTCACCACCGGCCGAGCAGGCGGCGAGCGGGGTCAGTACTGCGAGGGCCAGCGAGATGCCGCCGAGACCCGCTATTCCGCGCCTGTCGGCCATGACCGCCTCCGGGGGTTCGCACGATTGATCAGATCGTAGGAACGCCTTGCCGTGGAGCGACATCCGAGCGACCCCGCGTTCACCCGGGTGAGTGAGGGGCTCACCCCGGGGACGCAACAGGGGCCGGACCTCCCGTGTGGGAGGTCCGGCCCCTGCCGGTGCGGCGGAACCTACTGGTTCTGGTTCTCGCCCCGGTAGAACTCGAAGACCCAGCCGAACAGACCGATCAGGATGATCGGGATCGACCAGAACAGCAGCCACCAGCCGAAGATCACGCCCATGAAGGCCAGCGAGCCGCCGATGGCCAGCGAGAGCGGCTGCCAGCTGTGCGGGGCGAAGAAGCCCAGCTCACCGGCGTCGTCCGCGACCTCGGCCTCGGGGTTGTCACCCGCGCCGCTGTCCACCCGGCGGGCGGTGAAGGCGAGGTAGTACCCGATGAAGGCGCACAGCGCGAAGGCCAGGAACAGCGCCGTCGTGCCGGCGGCCTCGACGCCGTGGTCCGAGTGGGTCGTCCACAGGCCGTAGGTGATCGCCATCGCCAGGACGAAGACCGCCAGGCCGAGGAAGATCTTTCCCTGTTCCTTCATCAGGCGTCGCCGTCCTTCTTGCCCTTGCCCAGCTGCGGGGCGTCGTACTTCGCCGGGGTCACGCCAGCGAGGTGCTTGGCCTCCTCACCGTGGTTCTCCAGGTAGTCCAGCGCGGCGATCTCCGGGTGGTGGAGGTCGAAGGCCGGGGATTCGGAGCGGATCCGCGGGAGGGTGAGGAAGTTGTGCCGCGGCGGCGGGCAGGAGGTCGCCCACTCCAGCGAACGGCCGTAGCCCCACGGGTCGTCGACCTCGACCTTCTCGCCGTACTTGGCCGTCTTCCAGACGTTGTACAGGAACGGCAGGATCGACATGCCGAGCACGAACGAGCCGATGGTCGAGACGGTGTTCAGCGTGGTGAAGCCGTCCGAGGCCAGGTAGTCGGCGTAGCGGCGGGGCATGCCCTCCGCGCCGAGCCAGTGCTGCACCAGGAAGGTGGTGTGGAAGCCGAAGAACAGCGTCCAGAAGGTGATCTTGCCGAGGCGCTCGTCCAGCATCTTGCCGGTCATCTTCGGCCACCAGAAGTGGAAGCCGGCGAACATCGCGAAGACGACGGTGCCGAAGACCACGTAGTGGAAGTGGGCGACGACGAAGTACGAGTCCGAGACGTGGAAGTCGATCGGCGGGGAGGCCAGCAGGACGCCGGTCAGACCGCCGAAGAGGAAGGTGACCAGGAAGCCGACCGTCCAGAGCATCGGGGTCTCGAAGCTCAGCGAGCCCTTCCACATGGTGCCGACCCAGTTGAAGAACTTCACACCGGTCGGGACCGCGATCAGGAAGGTCATGAAGGAGAAGAACGGCAGCAGCACCTGTCCGGTGACGTACATGTGGTGCGCCCACACCGTCACGGACAGACCGGCGATCGCGATGGTGGCCGCGATCAGGCCGGAGTAGCCGAACATCGGCTTGCGGCTGAAGACCGGGATGATCTCCGACACGATGCCGAAGAACGGCAGCGCGATGATGTACACCTCGGGGTGACCGAAGAACCAGAACAGGTGCTGCCAGAGCAGCGCACCGCCGTTGGTCGGGTCGAAGACGTGCGCACCGAACTTGCGGTCCGCCTCCAGGGCGAACAGCGCGGCGGCCAGCACCGGGAAGGCCAGCAGGACCAGCACCGCGGTCAGCAGGACGTTCCACACGAAGATCGACATGCGGAACATCGTCATGCCCGGAGCGCGCATGCAGATGATCGTGGTGATGAAGTTGACCGCACCGAGGATCGTGCCGAAGCCGGAGAAGGCCAGACCCATGATCCACATGTCGCCGCCGACGCCCGGCGAGTGCACGGCGTCCGACAGCGGCGAGTAGGCGAACCAGCCGAAGCTCGCGGCGCCGTTCGGGGTGAGGAAGCCGGCGACCGCGATGGTCGAGCCGAACAGGTACAGCCAGTACGCGAACATGTTCAGACGCGGGAAGGCCACGTCCGGTGCGCCGATCTGGAGCGGCATGATCCAGTTCGCGAAGCCCGCGAACAGCGGGGTCGCGAACATCAGCAGCATGATCGTGCCGTGCATCGTGAACGCCTGGTTGAACTGCTCGTTCGACAGGATCTGGGTCCCGGGACGAGCCAGCTCGGCACGCATGACCAGGGCGAGGATGCCACCGATCAGGAAGAAGGCGAACGACGTGCCCAGGTACAGGGTGCCGATCGTCTTGTGGTCAGTGGTCGTGAGCCACTTGATGATGGTCGCACCCGGCTTGCGGGTCCGCTGCGCCCCGACCGTGACGGCCTCGGCGCCCCCGCCGGCCGCGGCGGGCTCGTTGAGGATGGTCACTTCTCTTCACTTCCCATGGAGATGACGCCCGAGGGCACCGCGCCGGCCTGGCCCTTGGCCCGGAGGTCAGCCAGGTGCTTGTCGTAGTCGGCTCGGTCGACGACCTTGACGTTGAACAGCATGCGCGAGTGGTCGGTGCCGCAGAGCTCGGCACACTTGCCCCTGTACTCGCCCTTGACGGTCGGCGTGACCTCGAACTTGTTCACCACGCCCGGCACGACGTCCATCTTCATCATGAAGTTGACGGGCCAGAAGTCGTGGATGACGTCACGCGAGGTGAGACGGAACTGGACCGTCTCGTTGACCGGCAGCCACAGCGTGGGCGCGTCCTTGGGGGTGCCCACCTCGTACGCGGCGTCCTTGTTGGCCGGGTCGGGGTTCTCGGTGTTCTCGTAGTTGAACGCCCAGCTCCACTGGAAACCGACCACGTTGACGTAGTGCTGCGGCTTCGCGGAGACGGCGGTCAGCTTGTTCTCGTCGCGGGCGACGAAGTAGAAGAGCACCGAGACGATGATGATGGGGACCGCGGTGTAGAGCGCCTCGATGGGCACGTTGTACCGGGTCTGCGGGGGGATCTCCACGCCGGTGCGGCTGCGCCGGTGGAAGATCACGCTCCAGATGATCAGACCCCACATCAGTACGCCGACCACCAGCGCCGCGATCCAGGAGCCCTGCCACATCTGAAGGACCATGGGTCCTTCCTTGGTGACGGGGCTCGGGAGGCCAAGCCTGGGGAGGTCGTTGGCCGAGCAGCCGGTGGCGGTCGCGATGACGAGGCCCAGTGCCAGCGCCTGAGGCAGCTTCCGCCGCATCGTGCGCCGCGGCGAGCGGTCGGAGCCGTTGGGACTCACGTAGCGCCTTCCCGAAGTCTCGCCCGCCTTCGCGTCGCCCCGAGGAGGACTGCCCTCCCCGGCGACCCGTCCACGGGCACGGTTTGAATGCTTATGCGGGCCAAACCCTACTCCAGCCTTATGCGCTCCTGACGGGCAGCCCCCGGTAACGCGCCGCCCGGTCGCCCGATCAGGCCCGGCAGGGGCTGCGCCGCAGGTCACCGCAGGCATTCGAGGTCCGTACCCCCGATCGGGGGATGACCTCCCGCAACGTGGGTGACGGTCCGTCGGACGCGGACGAAGCGGACATTCGGGATGATCGACTGACGGGCGGTGAGCACCTGCGCCGGGCTCCGGAGCGGCCCGGCGTGTCGTTAAATGTGACCGTGTACTTCGACGTGGCTTCGACGGCGCCGCTCCACCCCGTCGCGCGGCAGGCCCTGACCGCCGCGCTGGACGAGGGGTGGGCCGATCCGGCGCGACTGTACCGGTCCGGACGGCAGGCCCGGATGCTGCTGGACGCCTCCCGCGAGACGGTCGCCGAGGTGCTCGGCGCCCGGGCCGACGAGATCTCCTTCACCGCGAGCGGCACGCAGGCCGTCCAGCTCGGCATGCTGGGCGCGCTGGCCGGGAACCGGCGGCGCGGCGGGCACCTGGTGCACTCGGCGGTGGAGCACTCCAGCGTGCTGCACGTCGCCGAGAAGCACGAGGCGGCCGGCGGATCCGTCTCGGTGGCGCCGGTGGACCGGGCCGGCCGGGTCGCCGCGGACGGCTTCGCCGGGCTGCTCCGGGAGGACACCGCGCTGGCCGCGCTGCAGAGCGCCAACCACGAGGTGGGGACGGTCCAGCCGGTCGAGGAGGTCGCCGGGCTCTGCCGCGAGGCCGGGGTCCCGCTGCTGGTCGACGCCGCCCAGAGCGCCGGCCGGGTCGGCGTGCCCGCCGGGTGGTCGCTGCTGGCCGCGAGCGCGCACAAGTGGGGCGGGCCGCCCGGGGTCGGGGTGCTGGCGGTGCGCAAGGGCGTCCGGTACGCCTCGCCGCTGCCGGCCGACGAGCGCGAGGGCGGCCGGGTGCCCGGCTTCGTCAACGTCCCGGCGATCGTGGCGGCCGCCGCCTCGCTGCGGGCCGTGCGGGCCGAGGCCGAGCGGGAGAACGCCCGGCTGCACGCGCTGGTGGAGCGGATCCGCAGCCGGGTGCCGCAGCTGGTGCCCGAGGTCGAGGTGGTCGGCGACCCGGTGCGGCGACTGCCGCACATCGTCACCTTCTCCTGCCTGTACGTGGACGGCGAGGTGCTGCTGACCGAGCTGGACCGGGCCGGTTTCGCCGTCTCCTCCGGCTCGTCGTGCACCTCGTCCACGCTGACGCCCAGCCACGTGCTGGCCGCGATGGGGGTGCTCACCGAGGGGAACGTCCGGGTCTCGCTGCCGTACGGGACGGCCGAGGCGGACGTCGAGCGGTTCCTGACCGTCCTGCCGGAGCTGGTGGCCGGCGTCCGGGCGCCGCTCGGGCTGGACCTGCCGGCGCCGGAGCCGGCCGTGGGGACACCGCCCCGAGCCGAAGGGCGGGCCGGTGCCGAGAGCGAAGGAGCGGGGGAGCGAGGAGTTTCGGCACCGGACAGCCGGAGGGCGCGCCCGGAGGCGAGCGGGCGAGTCACAGTGATCGACGCGCTCGGCAAGCGCTGCCCGCTGCCGGTGATCGAGCTGGCCAAGCGGATCGGCGAGGTGCCGGTGGGCGGCACGGTCGCCGTGCTGGCGGACGACGAGGCGGCCCGCCTCGACATCCCGGCCTGGTGCGGGATGCGCGGCCAGGAGTACGCGGGCGAGGCCCCGGCCGCCGACTACGGCGGCGACCGGGGCTCGGCCTACCTGGTGCGGCGGACTACTTGACCAGGTGCGAGCGGACGTCCGCGGCGGCGTCGGCGCCGTAGGCGTTCTCGAAGCGCTTCAGGAAGGCGGCCGGGCGCAGCTCGTACTCCTGGGTGCCGACGGTCTCGATCACCAGGGTGGCGAGCATGCAGCCGAGCTGGGCGGCGCGCTCCAGCTCCAGGTCCCAGGAGAGGCCGGTGAGGAAGCCGGCCCGGAAGGCGTCGCCGACGCCGGTCGGGTCGGCCTTGGTCTCCTCGGGGGCGCAGCCGACCAGGATGGCGGGCTCGCCCTTGCGCTCGATGCGCACGCCCTTGCTGCCGAGGGTGGTGATCCGGGTGCCGACCCGGCCGAGGATCTCGTCGGCGTCCCAGCCGGTCTTGCTCTCGATCAGCGCGGCCTCGTACTCGTTGGTGAACAGGTACGCGGCGCCGTCGACGATCTCGCGGATGTCGTCGCCCTCCAGGCGGGCCAGCTGCTGGGAGGGGTCGGCCGCGAAGGCGTAGCCGCGGGTGCGGCACTCCTGGGTGTGGCGGACCATCGCCTGCGGGTCGTCCGCGCCGATCAGGACGAGGTCCAGGCCGCCGACGCGGTCCGCGATCGGCTTCAGCTCGATGCTGCGGGCCTCGGCCATGGCGCCGGTGTAGAACGAGGCGATCTGGTTGTGGTCCTCGTCGGTGGTGCACATGAACCGGGCGGTGTGGCGGGTCTCGGAGATGTGGACGGACCGGCAGTCCACGTTGTTGCGCTCCAGCCAGCTGCGGTACTCGGCGAAGTCCGCCCCGGCCGCGCCGACGAGGATGGGGTTCAGCCCGAGCACGCCCATGCCGAACGCGATGTTCGGGGCGACGCCCCCGCGGCGGATGTCCAGGGTGTCGACCAGGAAGGACAGCGACACGGTGTGGAGCTGCTCGGCGACCAGCTGGTCGGCGAACCGGCCGGGGAACGTCATCAGGTGGTCGGTAGCGATCGAGCCGGCGACGGCGATGCGCACGGGAGGTCTCCTCAGGATGGCGGCAGGGCCATGGGCGAGCGGGGTTGTTAACCCGTTCACGGTACCGGGCGGGCGCCACGAGGTCCCACGAGTGCCGGAAATGGCACCGGCTGCGGGCGAACGTGTACTACCTCCGAGTAGCACTGGTGGGCGGGAAGAACGTGGTCCTAGGTTGGCCGCAGGGGCGCGCCGGACCGGCCGGCCCCGGTGACCGCGGCAGTGCGGCCGCGGCACGACCCGGATCGGAGCGGTGCCCGATGATGCCCAGCCCTTCCTCGCTCCCCGTGCTGCGCGGCGACGCGGACGGCGAGACGCTCGACGCCCTGGTGGACTCCTCCCGGCGGCTGCGCCGGTTCTGGCCACTGCTGGCGGCCGGCCCCCAGCCGAGCGCCCCCTCGCTCGCCGGCTTCCGGGTGCCGTCCGGCGCCCAGCGGCTGGTCGCGGGGATGGCCGAGTACGGCAACTGAGGCTTCCTGGGGCCCGGACGGAACCGGATCCGTCCGGGCCACGTCACATCCGCGCGGAGCGGCCCCGGAGGCGGCACCGCTGAGCCCTCGGGAGGATGTGCACATGGAGCAGGAGAGGATGCCGCGCGGTCGGCGGGCGGTGGCGCTGGCGGGTCTGGTGCTGGCGGCGGCGGTGACGGTGGCCGGGTGCAACGGGGACGGCAAGTCGTCCTCGGAGGCGGCGGCCACGGCGACGGCCGCGGCGACGGCGACGGGCTCCCCGGTGGCGCCGGTGCCGTCCGACGG
This sequence comes from Kitasatospora sp. NPDC059408, assembly GCF_042751525.1. Taxonomy (NCBI): domain Bacteria; kingdom Bacillati; phylum Actinomycetota; class Actinomycetes; order Kitasatosporales; family Streptomycetaceae; genus Kitasatospora; species Kitasatospora sp. NPDC059408. The sequence goes on along the minus strand of NZ_JBHYWI010000039.1, from coordinate 58,700 downwards.
CGCGTCGGCCGGCGCGTCCGCGGGCGCGCCCACCGCAGGCGCCTCCGGCGGGCCGGCCTCGTCGGCCACGGCTCCGCCACCGGCCGGGACGACCCCGGGCTCGGTGCCGCCGACCCCGGCGCAGCCGACGGGGGCCACTCCCCCGGGACCCGGCATCGCGGTCGGCGAGCCGAACCCGAACGGGCCGTCGCCGGCGGCGCGTCCGGCGGTCACCTACCGGGTGGACGGCAGCAACAAGCTGACCGTGTACTTCTACGGCGGGGTGTGCCAGCAGTACGCGCTGAAGGCGGACGAGTCGCGCCCGGGCCAGGTGGACGTCAAGGTCGTCGTGGCGGCGCCGGTGAAGTCCGGGCAGGTGTGCAGCGAGCTGGCCAAGCGGCAGACGGTGACGGCCGACCTGCGCGCGCCGCTGGCGGGGCGGACGGTGAACGACCTGTCCACCGGCAACGCGCTCCCGCTGGAGGCGGACCCGCACATGGGCCCGGACCCGGTCTCGCCGGACGGTGCCGCGAAGTAACGGGAGAAGCAGCCGGACGCGGGCACGACGAAGGCGGCCCCGGGGTGCTCCCCGGGGCCGCCTTCGTCAGTCGTTCGAGCGCTGAGCCGCCGGGGCCTAGCTGAACGAGTCGCCGCAGGCGCAGGAGCCCGTGGCGTTCGGGTTGTCGATCGTGAAGCCCTGCTTCTCGATGGTGTCGACGAAGTCGACGGTGGCGCCGCCCAGGTACGGGGCGCTCATCCGGTCGGTGACGACCTTCACACCGCCGAAGTCCTTGACGACGTCGCCGTCGAGCGAGCGCTCGTCGAAGAACAGCTGGTAACGCAGGCCGGAGCAGCCACCGGGCTGGACGGCGACACGCAGCGCGAGGTCGTCGCGGCCTTCCTGCTCCAGCAGGGCCTTGACCTTGCCCGCGGCGGCATCGGTGAGGAGGATGCCACTCTCTACGGTGGTCTCGTCCTGGACGGTCATCTGCTTTCTCCCGGTCTTTGAGAACGGTCTGCCGCCAGTGCCAACCAAAGGCCGTCCGGATTCATTTCCCTGACGGCTGTGGTTTTGCGGCCTCTCGGCGGCGGATTTTCCGTGGGCCGGGTGTGCCACCCGCGTCCCCTACGGTTCCCATGCTCGCACAACCCGGATGGAGCGGGCACCGCCCGAGCCCCCGATCCGGGCGAAGCGGCCTCGCGGCGGCGCCGCGGACGCCAGGATGGTGGGCATGATCCTGCGCCAGGTCAGGGACACCGCCGCCGACGCGGAGGCCGTCCAGGAGATCGCCCTCGCCTCGTCCGCCGCCTCCGGGCCCGGGACCCCGGGCGCGGCACCGACGCCGGTCCAGTCGGCGCGCACCAGACACCTGGCCCGCACGGATCCGTCGGGCTGCTGGCTCGCCGAGAGCGCCGGGGAGGCGGTCGGCGTGGTGCTGTCGATGCGCCGGGAGGGGCTGTGGATGCCGTCCCTGTTCGCCGTCCGGCCGCACGCGCAGGGCAAGGGCGTCGGGCGGCTGCTGCTGGAGCGGGCGGCGGCCCACGGGCGCGGGTGCCTGCGCGGGATGGTGTGCGTGCCGCAGTCCGCGGCGGCGGCCCGCCGCTACCGGCTGGCCGGGTTCACGCTGCACCCGGCGATGCGGCTGGACGGCCGGGTGGACCGGGCCGGCCTGGTCGACCCCGGGGACATCCCGGTGCACCGCGGCAACGCGACCCACCTGCACCTGCTGGACTCGGTGGACCGGCGCCTGCGCGGCTCGGCGCACGGGCCGGACCACGAGCTGATGCTCGGCCACTTCGAGGAGCTGCTGATCGCCGACGCGCTGGCCGGCAGCGGCTACTGCTACCGCGACGGCGGCGAGGTGAAGCTGCTGGCCGCCACCTCCAAGCGGATCGCCGCCCGGCTGCTGCGCGAGGCGCTGGCCCGGGTGCCGGAGGGGGTGCGGGCGCGGGTGGACTTCCTCACCGCCGAGCAGGAGTGGGCGCTGGACGTCGGCCTGGAGGTGGGGCTCAGCCCGGAGCCCGGGGGCTACGTCGGCCTGCACGGGATGCGGCCGCCGGCGCCGTACCTGCCGAACGGGGCCTTCCTGTAGCGGCCTTCCCGTGGGCGCACCGCGGCCCCGCCGGAGGTGCTCCGGCGGGGCCGCGGTGAGGTGTGCGGGGCTCAGGCCATGGTGTCCAGGATCTCCCGGACCATCTCCATCGTGGTGCCCGGGTGCAGGAAGGCGAAGCGGGCGACCGTCTCGCCGTCCCAGCCGGTGGGGGTGACGAAGCCGATCTGGTCCGCGAGCAGCTGCTGCGACCAACGGTAGTAGTCGTCGTTGGTCCAGCCCGTGCGCTTGAAGCAGACCGCGGAGAGCTGCGGGTCGAACAGCAGCTCCAGGTGCTCGGTGTCGCGGATCAGCCGGGCGGTGTCCTGTGCCAGCTTGAGGCCGGTCTCGATGGCGTCGGTGTACGCCTGGGTGCCGTGCACGGCGAGCGAGAACCAGAGCGGCAGGCCGCGGGCGCGCCGGGTCAGGTGGTAGGCGTAGTCGGTGGGGTTCCACTCGTCGCCCTCGGTGTGCAGGACGTCGAGGTAGGAGGCGTCCTGGGTGTGGACGGCCCGGGCGAGCTGCGGGTTGCGGTAGATCAGCGCGGCGCAGTCGAACGGGGCGAACAGCCACTTGTGCGGGTCCACCACGAAGGAGTCGGCGTGCTCGATGCCGTTGTAGCGGGCCCGGACCGAGGGGGCGAACAGGCCCGCGCCGCCGTAGGCACCGTCCACGTGGAACCACATGTCGCGCTCGCGGGCGACCTCGGCGAGGCCCTGGAGGTCGTCGACGATGCCCTCGTTGGTGGTGCCGGCGGTGCCGACGACCGCGATCACCGTCTCGGGGTTCGGGTCGGCGGCCAGGGCCGCGCGCAGCGCCTCGCCGGTGAACCGCCGGTCGACGGTCGGGACCTTGAAGGCCTCGACGCCGATGATGTTGAAGGTGTTCTTGACCGAGGAGTGCACCTGGTCGGCGACGGCTATGCGCAGGCGCGCCTCCGGCCCACTGGGTCGACCGTCCTTGGCGAGCTTGCGGCGCGCGGTGTCGCGGGCCACGACCAGGGCGGACAGGTTGCCCGCCGAGCCGCCGGAGACGAAGCAGCCGCCGGCCGTCTCGGGCAGGCCCGCGCGGTCGGCGATCAGCCGCAGCACCTGGTTCTCGGCGGCGATCGCGCCGGCCGCCTCCAGCCAGGAGATGCCCTGGAGGGAGGCGCAGGAGACGACCATGTCGAACAGCAGCGCGGCCTTGGTGGGGGCGCACGGGATGAAGGACAGGTAGCGCGGGCTGTCGGCGGAGATGACGGCGCGGGACAGCTCGTGGTCGTAGAGCTTGAGCACGTCGGCCGGGCTGTTGCCCTCGGGGTTCAGCAGGCCGGCCAGCTGGGCGCGCAGGTGCTCGCCGTCGCCGGGGTGGTCGAGCGGGACGGGGTCGTACTGCAGCCGCTCCCGCATGTAGTCGAATACCAGGTCGACCAGGTCGTTGTCGGGCCGGTGCATGCGGTCGGGTGCTGCGGACACGGCTGTCCCTCTCGGCTGTGGGGTCGGGGGATCCGGCCGGGCGGGGAGCGTTCACCGCGCTGACCGGACGTGATCAGCGTAGGCAGCGAAGGGGGTGGGCCGCGCGTCGGAACGCGGCTGGTCAGGCAGGTTTCGAGCGTCTTCGGGCCGGTCCGCGCAGGATTCCTGCGTACGCCCCGGAGAGGGCCGTCCGGGTCAGCCGATCAGCTGGGACAGGACGACGGAGGAGCGGCTGCGCTGGACCCCGGGCTCGCGGCGGATGCGCTCGATGACGGCCTCCAGGTGGCGCATATCGGCGGCGCGCAGGTGGACCAGGGCGTCCGGGTCGCCGGTGACCGTCCAGGCGGCGACCACCTCGGGGAACTGGCGCAGGCTCGCGAGGATCTCCTCGGGGGCGGTCCGCTCGCGGCAGTACACCTCGACGAAGGCCTCGGTCTGCCAGCCGAGCACGGCCGGGTCGAGCACCACGGTGAAGCCGCGGACCACCCCGCGCGCCCGCAGCCGGTCGATCCGGCGGCGGACGGCGGTGGCCGAGAGGTTCACCTGGAGGCCGATCTCGGCGTAGGAGGCACGGCCGTCGCTGCCGAGGCGGGCGAGGAGCAGCCGGTCGGTCTCGTCCAGGTCCGCCCCGGTCACCTCGTGCGCTCGGCTGCTGCTCATCGGTGCGGGGCTCCACGGGTCGTGCGGGGATCGGCGGACGGGACGGCAGTGGCCGGTCTGCCGAAACGGTTCGGCATCCATTCTGGCGGATGACATGAGCGAGTTCACCGCTGACAGATGACCGGGAGGCGTACACCAGGGCGCCACTCGTGGTTCAGGTCACCGGCAGCACGATCTTCTCGCGAGTGCGGCCCCCGGCGCTCGGCGCACACCCGGAGCCGCCCGGATACCGATTCGGCCACGCCCGGAAGCATCCGATCCGGCAAGCGGTTCTCGTCACATCGACAGGATGGCCATCGTCACTCTGACGCTAACCGGTTATCATAGATAGTGTCAGATAGACGAAAAGGCTTCACCGCTTGATCGGCCGCACAGAAGGGCACCCGCCCGTGACCACCACCATCACCGAGACCTACGGCGTCGACCCCACTCCGACGCCGCTCGCTCTGCTGCTGCTCGGCCGGGAGGCCGACCCGAACAGCGAGCGCGGCGTCGAGTGCCCCGGTGACCTCCCCCCGGCCTCCGACCCGAACCTCGTCGAGCGCGCCCGGGCGGCCAAGGCCGCGCTGGGCGAGCGCGTCTTCATCCTCGGGCACCACTACCAGCGCGACGAGGTGATCGAGTTCGCCGACGTCACCGGTGACTCGTTCAAGCTCGCCCGGGACGCGGCGGCCCGCCCGGAGGCCGAGTTCATCGTCTTCTGCGGCGTGCACTTCATGGCCGAGTCCGCGGACATCCTCACCGGCGACGACCAGAAGGTCGTCCTGCCCGACCTCGCGGCCGGCTGCTCGATGGCCGACATGGCCACCGCCGAGCAGGTCGCCGAGTGCTGGGACGTGCTGACCGACGCCGGCATAGCCGACGTGACCGTCCCGGTCTCGTACATGAACTCCTCCGCCGACATCAAGGCCTTCACCGGCAAGCACGGCGGCACCATCTGCACCTCCTCCAACGCCAAGCGCGCCCTGGAGTGGGCCTTCGAGCAGGGGCAGAAGGTCCTGTTCCTGCCCGACCAGCACCTCGGCCGCAACACCGCGGTGCGCGACATGGGCTTCTCGCTGGACGACTGCGTCCTGTACAACCCCCACAAGCCGAACGGCGGCCTGACCGCCGAGCAGCTGCGCGACGCCAAGATGATCCTCTGGCGCGGCCACTGCTCGGTGCACGGCCGGTTCAGCCTGGACTCGGTGAACGACGTCCGCGAGCGCATCCCCGGCGTCACCGTCCTGGTGCACCCGGAGTGCAAGCACGAGGTCGTCGCCGCCGCGGACATGGTCGGCTCCACCGAGTACATCATCAAGGCGCTCGACGCCGCCGAGCCCGGCTCCAAGTGGGCCATCGGCACCGAACTGAACCTCGTCCGCCGCCTCGCCAAGGCGCACCCGGACAAGGAGATCGTCTTCCTGGACCGCGCGGTCTGCTTCTGCTCGACCATGAACCGGATCGACCTGCCGCACCTCGTCTGGGCGCTGGAGTCGCTGGTCGAGGGCCGGGTGCCGAACGTGATCACCGTCGACCCGGAGACCGAGCGGTACGCCAAGGCGGCGCTGGACCGGATGCTCGCCCTGCCGTAGCACTCGCCCTGCCGCAACAGCGGCGGACGCACGAAGGGCGGGCCCCCTCCGAGTGGAGGGGGCCCGCCCTTTCGTCTGGCGCCAAGCGGTGCGGAAGGCTACTCCGGGTACCCGGGGATGACGCCCTCGTCATCGGCCATCAGCAGCGCGCGGACCTCGTCGATCGTCGCCTCCGCGGCCGGCAGGATCAGCTCGGACGGCTCCAGCGAGTCGTCCGGCAGCCTGGTGCCGTACTGCTTCACGGCGTCCAGCAGCTTGCCGTACGCCGAGCGGAAGAGCTCCTCGTCGCCCGAGTCGACCGCGGTGACGAGCTCCGCGTCGAGCTCGTTGAGCAGGTTGAGGTGGGCCTCGCCGACCTCGAACTGCCCCTCACCCATGACCCTCATGATCATGCCGTGCGTCTCCCTGGTTCGTGGGTGGAGCTCAGCTCACTTGTTGTAGTTGATGCGCGGGGTGTCCTGCGGCGCATCGTGCGGCTGCTGCTGCGGCTTGCCCTGCTCGATCGCGGCCGGACCGGCAGCCGGACCGCCCGACAGCTCGGCCTTCATGCGGGCCAGCTCCAGCTCGACGTCCGAACCGCCGGCGACGCGCTCCAGCTCCGCCTCGATGTCGTCCTTGCGGCCGAGACCGCTCGCGTCGTCGAGCGCGCCGGAGGCCAGCAGCTCGTCGATCGCGCCGGCCCGCGCCTGCATCTGCGCGGTCTTGTCCTCGGCGCGCTGGATCGCCAGGCCGACGTCGCCCATCTCCTCCGAGATCCCGGAGAAGGACTCGGCGATGCGGGTCTGCGCCTGGGCCGCGGTGTAGGTGGCCTTGATGGTCTCCTTCTTGGTGCGGAAGGCGTCCACCTTGGCCTGCAGCCGCTGGGAGGCGAGCGTGAGCTTCTCCTCCTCGGCCTGGAGCGCCTGGTACTGCGCCTCCAGGTCGTTGATCTGGGACTGCATGTTGGCCTTGCGGGTCAGCGCCTCGCGCGCGAGGTCCTCGCGGCCGAGCGACAGCGCCTTGCGGCCCTGGTCCTCGTACTTCGCGGACTGCTGCTGGAGCTGGGTCAGCTGGAGTTCCAGGCGCTTGCGCGAGGTCGCGACGTCCGCGACGCCACGCCGTACCTTCTGCAGCAGTTCGAGCTGCTTCTGGTAGGAGTAGTCGAGCGTCTCACGGGGATCCTCCGCCCGGTCCAAGGCCTTGTTCGCCTTGGAGCGGAAGATCAACCCCATACGCTTCATGATTCCGTCGCTCATGGGCCTCGGGTGCCCCCTTCTCCGGCCTGCGGTCTCTATCTCGTTACCAGACACGACGAGTGTATGTGCAGCGAGCCCGTCGCCGCAGTGCACCTGCCTGCAACAAGACTGCTACAGCGCTGGGTGCCTCTTCCTCATCCCCCGGGTGGATCCCATTCTCATCCCCCCAATCCTCCACCCGACCGATCCCCTACGGGAAGGGGCCGGAAAACCCCGGGCGGGTTCCCACCTCGCGGATCGATACGCGTTTGCGTCCGAGGCCGCCCCGAGAAGCGCCGCCGCACCCCGTACGCTGGTGGTGTGTTCCGACGCCGTTCAGATGATGCCGCTGCCTCCACCGTGCTGGAGAAGCAGGACGAGACGACCCAGGCCCGCGACCCGCAGGCCAAGAAGGGCCGGCCCACGCCCAAGCGCAGTGAGGCCGAGGCCAACCGGCGTACCCGGGTGGTCGTGCCCAAGGACCGCAAGGAGGCCGCCAAGCAGGCCCGCGACCGGATGCGGGTCGAGCGCGAGAAGCAGCGCCAGGCGCTCATGGACGGTGACGAGCGCCACCTGCCCGCGCGCGACAAGGGTGCGGTGCGCAAGTTCGCCCGCGACTACGTGGACGCCCGCTGGTCGCTGGCCGAGTTCTTCCTCCCCGCGGCCGTGCTCATCCTGGTCCTCAGCATCGTCAAGGTGCCGGCCCTGCAGCTGCTCTCCACCCTGCTGTTCCTGCTGTTCTTCGTGCTGGTCGCGCTGGACTTCGTCCGCCTCGGCCTCGGCCTGCGCAAGCAGCTCGGCGAGCGCTTCGCGGGCCAGAACACCCGCGGAACGGTCGCCTACGGCCTGATGCGCATCCTGCAGATGCGCCGGCTGCGGCTGCCCAAGCCGCAGGTCCGTCGCGGGGAGCGGCCCTGACCGCCGAACCGGTGGACTCCGGCTGGGCCCCGCCGTCCTGGGAGGGGCCCGGCCTCTACGCGCTGCCGGGCCAGGGCGACGGCGGGCACGACCGGCTCGGCCAGGAGCGGGCCGGCCAGGAGCGCCGGCTGCCCTCCCGCAGCGGCTCCTTCGCCGGCGGCACCGCCGCGTGGCTGGACCGGCTCGGCGGACTGCGCAACTTCGTGCGCCAGGAGCTCGTCAGCCGGCAGCTCGCCGACCAGCTGGCCGGCCGCACCGCGCAGCGCGTCCTCGACATCGGCTGCGGCCAGGGCACCCAGGCGCTGCGCCTGGCCCGGGCCGGCCACTACGTCACCGGCATCGACTCCGACCCGGTCGCGCTCGGCGTCGCCCAGGGGGCGCTCGCCGAGGAGGCGCCCGAGGTCCGCGGGCGGATCCAGCTGCTCAGCGGCGACGGCCACCAGTGCGGGCGCTGGTTCGGCCCGCGCAGCTTCGACGTCGTGCTCTGCCACGGCGTCCTGATGTACCTGCCCGACCCGGACCCGATGATCGCCTCGCTGGCCCGGCTGCTCGCGCCCGGCGGACTGCTCTCGCTGCTCGTCCGCAACCGCGACGCGCTCGCCCTGCGGCCCGCCGCCGCCGGGGACTGGCGGGCCGCCCTGCACGCGTTCGAGAGCGACCGCTACTACAACCGGCTCGGACTGGCCGCCCGCGCCGACCGGCTCGCCGACCTGTCCGTCACGCTCTCCGAGGTGTCGGTGCCGCTCAAGCACTGGTACGGCGTGCGGGTCTTCACCGACAACGCCCCCGACGACGCGGCCCCGCCGGTGGACGGGCGCCAGCTGGCCCAGCTGCTGGAGGCCGAGGACCGCGCCGGGCGCACCGACCCCTACCGGCAGGTGGCCGCGCTGCTGCACGTCATCGGGGCCAAGTAGCGCCCCCTGACGGGCGGTTGCGCCGGTCAGTCCTCGTGCAGGCTCATCGAGTAGACGACCCGGTCGTCGTCCAGCAGGACGGCGTTGTCGACACCGTCCTCGGCGAGCTGCTTCCAGGTCTCGCCGATCCAGGTCTCGGCGTCGCCCTGGCCGGCGAACTCCTCGTGCCCGACGCCCGGCGCCACCTCGGTGCCGTCCGCCTTCTCGTACCGCCACGTCCAGACCATGCCCGGCTCCTCCCGCCGACGACCCTGCCAGTGTGCTGCGCACCTTAGCCTGCCCGGCACGATCTTCCGTATGCCCGGTCCGGCAGGATGGGAACCATGGCGACCCACCCCGAACCCTCCCGCACGCTCCTCCTCGGCGGTGCGCGCTCCGGCAAGTCCACCAAGGCCGAACTGCTCCTCGCCGACCGGGCGGACGTCCTGTACGTCGCCACCGGCGGCACCCGGGACGGCGACGCCGAGTGGGCCCAGCGGGTCGCCCTGCACCGCGAGCGGCGCCCGGCGAGCTGGCGCACCGCCGAGACCTGCGACCTGGAGGCGGTCCTCGCGGACACCGCCGATCCGGCCCCGGTGCTCGTCGACTGCCTTGCGCTGTGGCTGACTTCGGTGATGGACGAGTGCGGCGCCTGGGACGACGCGGCCTGGGCTGGCGGCGCGGAGGCCGCCGTGCAGCGGCGGTGCGACGCCCTCGCGCGGGCCTGGGCGGCGACCGGGCGGCACGTCGTCGCCGTGAGCAACGAGGTCGGCATGGGCGTCGTCCCGGCGACCGCGGCCGGCCGCCGCTTCCGCGACACCCTGGGACGGCTCAACATGGCCGTGGCGGACGCCTCGCAGCGTGTGCTGCTGGTCGTGGCCGGGCAGGTTCTGACGGTCAAGCCAGCCGCAGCGTGAACACCTGCGGCGTGTAGCCTCTCGGACGATGGACACGACCGTGGATCTCGATACGTTCTCCTCGCTCGTCGAGCGCCCCGACGAGAGCGCCCGGCGGGCCGCCGACGAACGCTGGCAGGCGGCCGACCGGCCGCGCGGCGGGCTCGGCAAGCTGGAGGAGCTGGGCAGCTGGCTGTCGTCCGTGCAGGGGCGCTCCCCGGTGCGGCCGGTCTCGGCGCCCAAGGTGCTGCTGTTCGCCGCCGACCACGGCGTGGCCGCGCTCGGGGTGTCCCGGCTGCCCGCCGCGGGCGGCACCGCGGCCCGGGTGCGGGCCGTGCTCGACGGCACCGCGCCGGTCGCCCGGCTGGCCTCCCGGTACGGCGCCGACGTGCGGATCGTCGACGTCGCGGTGGACACCGACCCGGCGGACTTCCCGGACGAGGTGGTCGGCCACCGGATCCGGCGCGGCTCCGGGCGGATCGACATCGAGGACGCCCTCACGCCCGAGGAGACCGTCCGGGCCTTCCGGGCCGGCATGGCCGTCGCCGACGAGGAGGCCGACGCCGGGACGGACCTGGTGCTCCTCGGCGACCTCGGGGTCGGCTCGACGACCGTCGCCGGGGTGCTGATCGGCGCCCTGTGCGGGACGGACGCCGCCGCGGTGACCGGGCGCGGCTCGGGCATCGACGACCGCGTCTGGATGGTCAAGTGCGCGACCATCCGGGACTCGCTGCGGCGGGCCCGGCCGGTCCTCGGCGACCAGCTGGCGCTGCTCGGCGCCACCGGCGGCGCGGACTTCGCCGCCATCACCGGCTTCCTGCTCCAGGCCGCCGTGCGCAAGCTGCCGGTCGTGCTGGACGGGGTCGTCTCGGCGGCCTGCGCGCTGGTCGCGCAGCGGATCGCCTTCCGGGCGCCGGAGTGGTGGCGCGCCGGGCAGTCCAGCGGGGAGCCGGCCCAGGCCAAGGCGTACGACCGCCTGACGCTGACGCCGATGCAGGAGCAGGGGATCACGATGGGCGAGGGCGTCGGCGCGCTGCTGGCGCTGCCGCTTCTCCAGGCCGCCGGGGACGCGCTCGCGGACGAGGCGCCGCGCGCGTACGTGCCGGCGGCGCCCAAGGAGCAGCCGAGGCTGCCGTCGGCGGCGGACCTGCTGCGGCGGCTGTAGGCGCGCACCGGTACGGACAACCGGCGGACGGCGGCTCGGATTTCGGGCCGCCGTCCGCCGTCTCACACAGTTAGGAAGTGCGGCGTGGAGCGGGCCGGCTGGGGCGACGGGCTGCGGTTCGCGTTCGGGACGCTGTCGGTCCTGCGGGTGCGGGTCGAGCGGTGGGACCGGGCGGCCGGGGGGCGGGCCATGGTGCTGGCGCCGGCCGTGGGGCTCGTGCTGGGCGGGATCGCGGCCGGGGCCGGGGCACTCGTCGCCTGGCGGGCGGGCGGGCTGCTCGGGGCGGTCACGGCGGTGGGCGTGCTCGCGGCGCTCACCCGGGGGCTGCACCTGGACGGGCTCGCGGACGTCGCGGACGGACTGGGCAGCGGGAAGCCCGCCGAGGACGCGCTGCGCATCATGAAGCAGTCCGATATCGGGCCCTTCGGCGTACTTGTGCTGCTTCTCGCCCTGTTCGCCCAGATCGCCGCATTGGCCGGACAGTTCGGGCACTCGCCGCTGCGCGGGGCGCTGGCGGTTGTGTGCTCCGCGGTGGCCGCGCGGTGCGCGCTCGCATGGGGCTGCCTGCGGTCGGTTCCGCCCGCGCGGCCGGGCGGACTCGGGGCGATGGTGGCGAGCACCGTCGCTCCCCCGGCCGCCCTGGCCGCGACGGCCGCGACGGCGCTCCTTCTGGCCATTCTCGGCCTGTTTGACGGCTCGTCATCCGTTCGCCTCCCCCTGGCCCTCGCCCTCGGGGTCGGCTGCGCGTGGCTGCTGCTCCGCCGCTGCGTACGGCGCTTCGGCGGCATCACCGGGGACGTGCTCGGCGCCGTGGCGGAGACCGCCGCGACCGGCTCGTTGTTCGCCCTGGCGTTGCTGGCCTGACACCGGGCGGCGCGTGATCCCACCATGCGGACTACCATGCGGGGAGCACCGCAGCCCTGCACCGTCGCAGGTCCTGCCCGCCCGGCGCCGAGCGTGGAGCCGGGGCCTCTGGTGTGCGTGTCCGCGAACGGCGGGTGCGCGTAGCCAGGGGACCCGGACCCGGACCGCGCCGGAGGGACACCCGCGACGCCCGCCGGGCTGCGCCGGTGCGGCAGCCTCGCCGCACCCGGCCGTGGACCGCGAAAGAACAGGACGCATTACGTGACTGCATTGTCTGTGAGCACCTCCGCCGCCGCCTCGCTGCGTGCGGACGCGCTGGTGGTCGGTGTCGCGAAGGGCCCCAAGGGCATCGTGCTGGCCGCCGGCACCGACGCCGTGAACGAGGCGTTCGAGGGCAAGCTGGCCGAGGTCCTCACCACCCTGGGCGCGACCGGCGCCGAGGGCGAGGCCGTCAAGGTCCCCGCTCCCGCCGGGCTGAAGGCCGCGCTCGTGCTCGCGGTCGGCCTCGGCGAGGCGGCCGAGGAGGGCTACGGCCTGGAGACGCTGCGCCGCGCCGCCGGTGTCGCCGCCCGCACCCTGGCCGGCGCCAAGAAGGCCGCGCTGGCCCTGCCCGCCGAGTCCGCGGACGAGGTCGAGGCCGTCGCCCTCGGCGGTCTGCTCGGCTCGTACGCCTTCGGCACCTACAAGGGCGAGGGCGGCAAGGAGCCGGTCGGCGAGCTCGTCGTGCTGGCCCCGCGCAAGGGCAGCAAGGACTCCAAGGCCGCCGTGGAGCGCGCCGCCGCGATCGGCGAGGAGATGAACCGGGCCCGCGACCTGGTCAACACCGCCCCGAACGACCTGAACCCGAAGAGCTTCGCCGCGATCGTCCAGGCCGCCGGCAAGGAGCACGGCCTCAAGGTCGAGGTGCTGGACGAGAAGGCGCTCACCAAGGGCGGCTTCGGCGGCCTGCTGGGCGTCGGCAACGGCTCGGCGAACCCGCCCCGGCTGGTGAAGGTGGCCTACACCCACCCGAAGGCCAAGGCCACGCTCGCCTTCGTCGGCAAGGGCATCACCTACGACTCGGGCGGCATCTCGCTGAAGCCGGCCGGCCACAACGAGACCATGAAGTGCGACATGGCCGGCGCCGCCGCCGTCTTCGCCACCGTGGTCGCGGCCAAGCGCCTCGGCCTGGCCGTCAACGTCACCGGCTGGCTCGCGCTGGCCGAGAACATGCCGTCCGGCTCCGCCACCCGCCCGGGCGACGTGCTGCGCATGTACGGCGGCAAGACCGTCGAGGTGCTGAACACCGACGCCGAGGGCCGCCTGGTGCTGGCCGACGCGATCGTGCGCGCCGGCGAGGAGAACCCGGACGCCATCGTCGACGTGGCCACCCTGACCGGCGCCATGGTGCTGGCCCTGGGCAACCGCACCTTCGGCGTGATGTCCAACAACGACGAGCTGCGCGAGACCCTGCACACCGTCGCGGGCGAGGTCGGCGAGCAGTCCTGGCCGATGCCGCTGCCGGCCGAGCTGCGCAAGGGCATGACCGAGTCGACCATCGCCGACCTGGCCAACATGGGCGAGCGCATGGGCGGCGGCCTGGTGGCCGGTCTGTTCCTGAAGGAGTTCGTGGCCGAGGGCACCGACTGGGCGCACCTGGACATCGCCGGCCCGGCGTTCCACGAGGGCGCGCCGTTCGGCTACACCCCGAAGGGCGGCACCGCGAGCGCGGTGCGCACCCTGCTCGCCACCGCCTCGCGCCCGCGGCCGGCTACGGCCTGACCCCCCCCACCCGTCGGGGGGGGCCCCGGCCCACGTGCGCCGGGCCCCCTCCGGCGTTCCGGACGGGTTACCCGCAGGTAGGCCGCCACCCGGCCCCGCACCCCTGTTCGCTGCGGGCGAAACTTTGTTCCGCAGTGCGGAAGCAGCGGCGCCCGAAGGCCGTCACAGCGCCCGCCCGGTGGCTGTCAACCCGGCGTTGAGCTGCAATGATGCCCTTCCGTCGGGGGTGTTCCCACCCCCGTGACCACCCGGTGGGACACCCGCGGGGCGGACCCGGACATCAGCCGCCGTGAACAAGTGCGAAGATGTATTTCCGGCACGACTGGGCGCCCCACAAAGGCTTCCGACCCACCGGACCGCGACCGGCCCGGCGACCCACCCCATTGCATGGAGGACGTGACGTGGCGAACGACGCCAGCACCGTTTTCGACGTAGTCATTCTCGGAGGCGGAAGCGGCGGTTACGCCGCGGCGCTCCGCGCCGCTCAGCTGGGCCTGAGCGTCGCCCTGGTCGAGAAGGGTGAGCTGGGCGGCACCTGCCTGCACCGCGGCTGCATTCCGACCAAGGCGCTGCTGCACGCGGCCGAGATCGCCGACGAGACGAAGGAGGCCGCCGAGTTCGGCGTGCTGGCCACCTTCCAGGGCATCGACATCAACGGCGTCCACAAGTACAAGGACGACGTCATCGCCGGCCTGTACAAGGGCCTCCAGGGCCTGGTCGCCTCCCGCAAGGTGACCTTCATCCAGGGCGCGGGCAAGCTCTCCTCGCAGACCTCGGTGGACGTCAACGGCCAGCGCATCGAGGGCCGCCACATCGTCCTCGCCACCGGCTCCGTGCCGCGCTCGATCCCGGGCCTGGAGATCGACGGCGACCGCGTCATCTCCTCCGACCACGCGCTCAAGCTCGACCGCATCCCGAAGTCGGCCGTCATCCTCGGCGGCGGCGTCATCGGCGTCGAGTTCGCCTCGGTCTGGAAGTCCTTCGGCGTCGAGGTCACCATCGTCGAGGCGCTGCCGCACCTCGTCCCGCTGGAGGACGAGAACTCCTCGAAGCTGCTGGAGCGCGCGTTCCGCAAGCGCGGCATCAAGTTCGAGCTGAAGGCCCGCTTCTCGGGCGTCGAGTACACCGAGGCCGGTGTCCGCGTCTCCACCGAGAACGGCAAGCAGATCGACGCCGACCTGCTGCTCGTCGCCATCGGCCGCGGCCCGGTCTCGGCCGGCCTCGGCTACGAGGAGAACGGCGTCGCGATGGACCGCGGCTACGTCCTCGTCGACGAGTACATGCGCACCAACGTGCCCACCATCTCGGCCGTCGGTGACCTCGCCCCGACCCTGCAGCTCGCCCACGTGGGCTTCGCCGAGGGCATCCTGGTCGCCGAGCGCCTGGCCGGCCTGAAGCCGATGCCGATCGACTACGACGGCGTCCCGCGCGTGACGTACTCCAACCCCGAGGTGGCCTCCGTCGGCATCTCCGAGGCCAAGGCCGTCGAGCTGTACGGCAAGGACAAGGTCGTCACCCTCAAGTACAACCTGGCCGGCAACGGCAAGAGCAAGATCCTGAAGACCGCCGGCGAGATCAAGCTCGTCCAGGTCAAGGACGGCGCCGTGGTCGGCGTCCACATGGTCGGCGCCCGCATGGGCGAGCAGGTCGGCGAAGCCCAGCTGATCTACAACTGGGAGGCCCTGCCGGCCGAGGTCGCGCAGCTGATCCACGCGCACCCGACCCAGTCCGAGGCCCTGGGCGAGGCGCACCTGGCGCTGGCCGGCAAGCCGCTGCACGCGCACGACTGATCACGCCCCCACCCCCGTTCCGGTACTTCCGTACTTCCCGTACTCCCGTACGCAAGACTTGATAGGAGTCGCTGAAACCATGGCGGTCTCAGTAACACTGCCCGCGCTGGGCGAGAGCGTTTCCGAGGGCACCGTCACCCGCTGGCTGAAGGCCGAGGGTGAGCGTGTCGAGGTCGACGAGCCGCTGCTCGAGGTCTCGACCGACAAGGTCGACACCGAGATCCCGGCGCCGGCCTCCGGCATCCTGGCCTCGATCAAGGTCGGCGAGGACGAGACCGTCGAGGTGGGCGCCGAGCTGGCGATCATCGACGACGGCTCCGGCGCCCCGGTCCCCGCCGCTGCTCCGGCCGCCGCGGCCGCGCCCGCCGCCGCTCCGGCTCCGGTCGCCGCCCCGGCCCCGGTCGCCGCTCCGGCCCCCGTTGCCGCTCCGGCTCCCGTTGCCGCTCCGGCCGCTCCGGCCGGCGACGCCACCCCGGTCGTGCTGCCCGCGCTGGGCGAGTCGGTCACCGAGGGCACCGTCACCCGCTGGCTGAAGGCCGAGGGTGAGACCGTCGAGGTCGACGAGCCGCTGCTCGAGGTCTCCACGGACAAGGTCGACACCGAGATCCCGTCGCCGGTCGCCGGCGTCGTCGTCAAGATCCTGGTCGGCGAGGACGAGACCGCCGAGGTCGGCGCCCAGCTCGCGCTGATCGGCGCCCCGGGTGCGGCTGCTGCCGCTCCGGCTCCGGTCGCCGCCCCGGCCCCGGTCGCTGCTCCGGCTGCTCCGGCTCCGGTCGCTGCCCCGGCCCCCGTTGCCGCCCCGGCCCCCGTTGCTGCCCCGGCCCCGGTTGCCGCTCCGGCTGCTCCGGCCCCGGTTGCCGCTCCGGCCCCCGTTGCCGCCCCGGCTCCGGTCGCCCCGGCCGCCCCGGTGGCCGACGCCGGTGACGCCTACGTCACCCCGCTGGTGCGCAAGCTCGCCGCCGAGCACGGTGTCGCGCTGTCCGCCGTCACCGGTACCGGTGTCGGCGGCCGCATCCGCAAGCAGGACGTCATCGCCGCCGCCGAGGCCGCCAAGGCCGCGCCGGCTCCGGTCGCCGCTGCCGCCCCGGCCGCCGCGCCGAAGGCCGCCGCCGCTCCGTCCGCCCTGCGCGGCCAGACGGTCAAGATGACCCGCATGCGCAAGGTCATCGGCGACAACATGCTGAAGGCCCTGCACGAGCAGGCCCAGCTGACCAGCGTGGTCGAGGTGGACGTCACCAAGATCATGTCGCTGCGCGGCAAGGCCAAGGACTCCTTCCTCGCCCGCGAGGGCGTCAAGCTGTCCCCGATGCCGTTCTTCGTCAAGGCCGCCGCCCAGGCGCTGAAGGCCCACGCGGCCATCAACGCCCGGATCAACGAGGCCGAGGGCACCATCACCTACTTCGACACCGAGAACATCGGTATCGCGGTGGACTCCGAGAAGGGTCTGATGACCCCGGTCATCAAGGGTGCGGGCGACCTCAACATCGCCGGCATCTCGAAGAAGACCGCCGAGCTGGCCACCAAGGTCCGCGACAGCAAGATCACCCCGGACGAGCTGTCCGGTGCGACCTTCACCATCAGCAACACCGGCTCGCGCGGTGCACTGTTCGACACCGTGATCGTGCCGCCGAACCAGGTCGCCATCCTGGGCATCGGCGCCACCGTCAAGCGCCCGGTCGTCATCGAGGCCGACGGCGGCACCGCCATCGGCATCCGCGACATGACCTACCTGTCGCTCTCCTACGACCACCGCCTGGTGGACGGCGCCGACGCCGCCCGCTACCTGGTCGCGGTCAAGGAGATCCTGGAGGCCGGCGAGTTCGAGGTCGAGCTCGGCCTCTGACCCCCCGTGGTCCCCGCGGAACCCCGCACCGTCCCCGGACGGCGCGGGGTTCCGCCGTTCCCGGCCCGGCCGCCGACGAACGTTCCGCCGGGCGTCACCAGCGTTTCGCCGGGCCATGGCATGCGCGGAGGCGGGCGAACGGGGATGCTGGAGCGGTGATGGACGAGACCGACTTCTGGCAGATCATCGACGAGACCCGGGAGGCCGCCGACGGCGACCCCGACGAGCAGGCCGACCGGCTGGTGGAGCACCTCGTCCAGCTGACCCCGGACGACGTCATCGACTTCGGCCGGCTCTTCGAGGCCCGCTTCCAGCGCGCCTACCGGTACGACCTGTGGGGCGCCGCCCACCTGCTGCTCGACGGCGCCTCCGAGGACACCTTCGACTTCTTCCGCTGCTGGCTGATCGGCCAGGGCCGGGACGTCTTCGAGGGCGGGCTGCACGAGCCGGACGACCTGGCCGACCTCCTGCCCGAGTTCGACGAGGAGGAGGACGGCGAGGCCGAGGACCTCGGCTACGCCGCCGACGAGGCCTACGAGCAGCTCACCGGCCTGCCGCTGCCCGAGGTGGGCGGGCGGCAGGCGGGCCGTCCGGCGGGGACGCCGCTGGACTTCGAGGACCCGGACGCGATGGCGAAACGCTTTCCCAAGCTCTGGGAGCGCTACGGGGATTAGAGCGCCGTCCTCCGGAGGGTCAGGTGGTGCTGCCCGTGCCGGCGCTGCCGTCCTGCTTGATGCCCCGGAGGATCTGGTCCAGGACGGAGGCGTCCGGCGCGGCCGGGTCGTCGTCCACGCCGCCCTCGAACACGACGAACCCGCCGCCCTTGGCCGGGACGGTGGCCAGCAGGACGTAGCCCTGGGTGCCGTCCGAGGTGCGCACGTGCCAGCGGGAGGCGTAGCCGAGCACCCCGGCGACGGTGACGTAGGCCGAGCCCGAGTCGGTGTGCGAGGTGATCCCGGTGAAGATCGCGGCCGCGTAGTCGGGCATCGCGGCCTCGGCGGCGGCCTTGGCGGTGGCGCCCTGGGCGGTGTCCTTCTGGATCGCGAACTGGCCGCGGATGCAGGTGTTGTTCCCGTCCGGGCAGGTGTAGCGGCCGGAGCCGAGGTAGACCGTCGACTTGGTGTTGTTGGTCTGCGCCTCCCAGCCGTCGAACAGCGGGACGGTGATGGCGTGCTGGGCGTCCGGCACGGTGCCCTTGAGGACGGGCGCGGGCTTGGGCGCCTGCTGCGTCTGTGTCGGGGTCGGCACGGTGGTGGGGAGCGTGTAGGTCGGGCTGGGGGCCGGCTCCTGGCTCCGGGTGACGGTGACCGTCGGGTTCGGGGTCGGGTCGGCCGACGGGGAGCCGCCGGCGAGCGTCAGGCCGGCGATCACCGCACCGACGACGAGGACCGCGACGGCGATGCCGATGACGACGCCCGGCTTCACGCCTCCGCCGCGGGCCGGCGGCGGGTAGCCGTAGCCGGGCGGCTGGGCGCCTGGGTAGGCCGGGCCGTACTCCTGGTTCCCGTAGCCCTGGCCGTACTCGGGGGCGCCGTAGCCCTGGCCCGGGTAGCCGTAGCCGGGGGCCTGGCCGCCGGGGTAGCCGTAGCCGGGCGGCGGCGCGTCCTGCGGGGCCGGGGCTGGGGCTTGGGCGCCGTAGCCGTACCCGGCGGCCGGGGCCGAGGGCCCCGGCGGCTGCCAGCCCTGGGTCGGCGCGTCGGCGACCCGGGCGGCGCCGCCCTGGAGCGGGCGCACCTCGGAGGTCCAGGCGTTGCCGTCCCACCAGCGCTCCTGACCGGGCGCGCCGTCCGCACCGGGTACCGGGTACCACCCGGGAGGCGTCGAGTTGCTCACGGGCGTACCGTACCCGGCACGACGGCGGTCGAGACAGCGCGGGTCGGTCACGACTCTGCACCACTCGTTCACAACTGACACACCGTCAGGAGTGGTGGGCGAACGACCGGCCGGGGCGCTCAGCCGGTGAGGCGGCGGGCCATCCAGATGTCGTCCACGTACGAGCCGTCGATCAGGAACTCCTCGGCGAGCGAGCCCTCGACGACGAAACCGCAGCTCTCGTAGAGGCGCCGGGCCGGGGTGTTCCAGCCGAGGACGCGCAGCGTCATCTTGCGCGCGCCCTCGGCGTGCGCCGCGGCGCACGCGGCCTCGACCAGCTTCCGGCCCACGCCCCGGCCGCGCACGGAGGCGTCGACGGCCAGGCCCTGGATCTGCCGGACGTGCCGGTTGCTGGCGAGCGGGGTGGCCGGGACCGGGCGGATGTAGCCGACGATCCGGCCGTCGAGGAGGGCGAGCAGGTACTGCTCCGGGGCGTGCCGCTCGTCGAAGACGCCGTCCTCCTCGGGCGGCTGCGGGGCGACCTCGGACAGGGGGGACCACGCGGCGCGGTTGAGGGCGGCGAGTTCGCGCTCGTCCTCCGGCCTGGCCGGTCGGATGATCAGATCGTCATCGTGCATGCGCGTCAGCCTAATGAGGGGTGTCCAAACTTCCTACGGGTTAAGAGCTGGGAGGATGGGGCCCATGCGCATCGCTGTCACAGGCTCCACGGGTTTGATCGGTTCGGCGCTCGTCCGCTCCCTGACGGCGGACGGCCACGAGGTGGTCCGGCTGGTCCGGCACCGCTCCAGGACGGGTCCGCAGCCCGACGGCACCACGGCCATCGGCTGGAACCCGCTGCTCGGCCAGGTGGACCGGGACGGACTGGCCGGCGTCGACGCCGTCGTGCACCTGGCGGGCGCCGGGGTCGGCGACCACCGCTGGACGGACGCCTACAAGCGGGAGATCCGGGAGAGCCGGGTGCTCGGCACCGAGACCCTCGCCGTCGCGCTGGCCGAGCTCGCGGAAGCGCCGAAGGTCTTCGTCAGCGCCTCCGCGGTCGGCGTGTACGGGCAGACCGGCGACCGGGTGATCGACGAGGAGTCCCCCCTCGGCGACGACTTCCTCGCCGAGGTGTGCGTGGAGTGGGAGGCCGCCGCGCGGCCCGCCGAGCGCGCCGGGATCCGGGTCGTCCACCCGCGCACCGGGCTCGTGCTGTCCGCGGCCGGCGGGGCCGGCGGGCGGCTGTTCCCGCTGTTCAAGCTCGGCCTGGGCGGGCGGCTCGGCGACGGGCGGCAGTACTGGAGCTACATCTCGCTGGCCGACGAGGTCGCCGCACTGCGCTTCCTGATCGACCGGGAGGACCTGTCGGGTGCCTTCAACCTCACCGCGCCGGAGCCGGTGACCAACGCCGAGCTGACCGCGGCCCTCGGGCGCGTGCTCAGCCGGCCGGCGCTGTTCCCGGTGCCGGAGGCGGTGCTGAAGGCGGTGCTCGGGGAGCTCGCGATCGAGGTCGTCGGCAGCCACCGGGTGGTGCCCCGGCGACTGCTCGACGCCGGCTTCGAGTTCACGCACACGGACGTCGACGCGGCGGTGCGGGCGGCCCTCTGACGGCCCTCCCGTCCCGGGGCCGGGCGTGCGTGCCCGGGGCCGGGAAACGTACCGGGCGTACGGCATTCGTGCTGGCCACGGGCATATGCCGAGCGGGGGTCGGACGGGGCTCCGGCAGGGGGCGCACGGGAGCACGCGGTGGGCGCGTTGCACGCCCCCGGTGACCGTGCGCGCCCGCCGACCCCCGAACCCGGCCGCCACGGCGCACAGTCCGTGACCGCGCCCCCGCCCACGCCCTTCCCGGCACCCGATCCGGCCCGATGCGTTTGTCTGACGCTCACACTGACTGGGCATCACATCGTCGGACCGTGTCCCGGCACCCCGCTGCCTGCGTCGGCCGGAGCCCCGGGAACCAGGGAGGGAGCACGCCCGTGCCCACGTACGACTTCACCCGCCGCGCCCGCCGACCGTCCGACCCGGACGTCGTCGTGGTGGGCGGCGGCCTCGCGGGCCTGACCGCCGCCCGCGCGCTCACCGGCCAGGGCCTCACCGTTCAGCTCCTCGAACGCGCCGACCGGATCGGCGGCCGCATGGCCACC
This sequence comes from Kitasatospora sp. NPDC059408, assembly GCF_042751525.1. Taxonomy (NCBI): domain Bacteria; kingdom Bacillati; phylum Actinomycetota; class Actinomycetes; order Kitasatosporales; family Streptomycetaceae; genus Kitasatospora; species Kitasatospora sp. NPDC059408. The sequence continues at coordinate 37,637 of NZ_JBHYWI010000039.1, read as the reverse complement.
CGCGAGCTGGACGGATTCCGGCTCGACGACGGCAGCCACCTGCTCAACACCGCGTTCCCCGAACTGCGCCGCGCGCTCGACGTCGACCGCCTGGAACTGCGCCCGCTCGCGCCCGGCGTACTCGTGCACAGCGCCGGCCGCCGCTACCGCGCCGGGGACCCGCAGCTCACCGCCGCCCGGCAGGCCGCCGTCCGGGCCCCGCTCGGCAGCCCGTTGGACAAGGCCCGCCTCGGCAGCTACCTGGCCCGGCTCGCCGCCACCCCGGCCGGGCGGATCCACGCCCGCCCCGAGACCACCGCCGCCCGCGCGTTCACCGGCCACGGGCTCGCCCCGCGCACCGTCGACGGCTTCCTGCGGCCGCTGCTCAGCGCCCTGCTCAGTGACCCGGCGCTCGGGACCAGCAGCCGGATCGCCGAACTGGTCCTGCGCTCCTACGCCCGCGGGCGGCTCTGTCTGCCCGCCGGCGGCATCGCGACCGTGCCGGCCCAGCTGGCCGCCGCGCTGCCCGCCGGCACCGTGCGCACCGGGATCGAGGTCACCGGGATCGCGGCCGACGGCGTCGAGACCGCCGCGCACGGCAGGATCGGCGCGCAGGCCGTCGTCATCGCCACCGACGCCCGCTCCGCCGTCGAGCTCATGCCCGGACTGCGGCTGCCGGACTTCCACCCCGTCACGACCTTCTTCCACGCCGCCGACCGGTCCCCGGTGAACGAACCCGTCCTCCTCCTGGACGCCGACCGGCCCGGCGGCCAGCCGCCGCTCGTCTCGCACTCGCTGGTGCTCAGCGAACTGGACCCCTCGTACGCCCCGCCCGGTCAGGCGCTCGTCGCGACCACCGTGCTCGGGCGGCGCGCCTTCGACGCGGGCGGCCCGGCCGGGCTCGAACCGGCCGTCCGGGCCCGGCTCGCGGAGCTGTACGGGACGTCGACCCGGGGCTGGCAGTTCCTCAGCGTCCGGCACCTGCCCGACGCGCTGCCCGCCATGCCGCCGCCGCACAACCCGCAGCGGCCGGTCCGGGTGCTCGCCGGGCTGTACGTCGCCGGGGACCACCGGGACACCAGCTCCGTGCAGGGCGCCCTGGTCTCCGGACGGCGGGCGGCGCGGGCCGTGCTGCGCGACCTCGGGCTGCCGGCCTCCGCGCGGGAGGCGGAGGCCGCGGCCTGACGGCGGTCACGGCTGCCCGGAACACGCGGACAGCCTGCCAGGACGGCGGTCACGGCTGCCCGGAACACGCGGACGGCCTGCCAGGACGGCGGACCGGCATCGTGCCAGGATGCCGCTATGCCCGCTATGACTGCTATTCGTGGGGTTTCACCCGTTGCGGCGCCCGCCGCCGCCCGGGCCCTGCGGCCGGTCGCGCGGTGAGCGCCGCCGTCCACCCGCTCACGCTGATCCTGATCCCCGCCGCCGCGGTGGCCGCGCCGCTGCTCGCCGACCGGCTGCTGCGGTGGATCGCCGTCCCGACCGTCGTGTTCGAGATCGTGCTCGGCGTCCTGATCGGACCGGACGTCCTGGACTGGGCGCACGTCGACGACCTCGTCACCGCGCTCTCCCAGTTCGGCCTCGCGATGCTGATGTTCCTGGCCGGGTACGAGATCGACTTCGCCAAGCTGCGCGGCGGCCCGCTGAAACGGGCGGGCACCGCGTGGCTGGCGACGGTCGTCCTCGGCCTCGGGGTGGGCGCGCTGGTCAACCCGAACCCGCTGGACGGCGCCTTCGCCGGACTCGTGCTCACCACCACCGCACTCGGCACGATCCTGCCGATCCTCCGCGATTCGGGCGAACTCCCCACCCCCTTCGGCTCGTTGGTGATGGCCACCGGCGCCGTCGGCGAGTTCGGGCCGATCATCGCGATCGCGGTCCTGCTCAGCGGCAACTCCCCCGCCCGGACCGCCGTCATCCTCGGCGCCTTCGCCGTCATCACCGCCCTCGCGGTCCTCGGCGCGCAGCGGCCCCGGCCGGACTGGGTCACCCGGCTGATCGAGCGCACCCTGCGCACGTCCGGGCAGTTCGCGATCCGCGCGGTGATCCTGGTGCTCGCGGTGATGGTCGCCGCGGCGATCTGGCTCGACCTCGACATGCTGCTCGGCGCGTTCACCGCCGGGATCGTCTCCCGGATGCTGCTCTCCGGCGTCCGGGCGCACGAGGAGGAGGTGATCGAGGCGAAGCTGGAGAGCATCGGCTTCGGCTTCCTGGTACCGGTGTTCTTCGTGGTCAGCGGGATGAACTTCGACCTGAACGCGCTGCTGGACGACCCCGGCACGCTGCTGCTCGTCCCGGTGTTCCTGGTGCTGCTGCTCGCGGTGCGCGGGGCGCCTGCCGCGCTGCTCGCCCCGGCCGGGCTCGGGCGGCGCGACCGCGGCGCGCTCGGGCTGTACGCCGCGACGGCGCTGCCGCTGGTCGTGGTGATCACGACGATCGAGGTCGAGGCCGGGCACATGCCGTCCTCGACGGCCGCCGCGCTGGTCGGCGCGGGGATGCTCTCGGTGCTCGTCTTCCCGCTCGCCGCGCAGCGACTGCGCGGCGACGTCCGGCCGCCGGCGCCGGAGGCGGGGCGACCGCGGGTGCGCGCCGAGAGCTGGTGAGACTGGGGCGTCTTTCGTCTTTGGGGTCGGGCCGGGCCAGGCGTCTTTCGGGCCGGGCCGGGCCGGTGCGGGCCGGGCGTCGTCGTGCGCCCGGCCCTAGCATCCGTCGGCCTCCGTTGTCCGGCCTGCCGGGGTCAGATCACCCCCGCCTGGCGGGCCGTCTCCTCGAACGCCCGCGCCACCGGGCTGCCCCGGTAGGGCGTGAGGCGGCGGTGGAAGTCCCGGACGTACTCCAGCGAGCGGGCCGAGCGCATCTCCCCCGCCGCCCGCAGCGCGTCGGTGGCCATCGTGCAGGCCTCGTCGAGGTCGCCCATGCCGAGCCGCGCGGTGGCGAGCACCAGCCGGCAGAAGATCCGGCTGCGGGCGTACGCGGGCGAGCGCAGCCGCAGCGACTTCTCGGCGTGCTGGGCGGAGGTGCGCCACTGCTGGAGGTCGCGGTAGCAGTGGGCGAACTCGTCGGAGAGCTGGGCCTCGTCGAAGTACCGTGCCCAGGAGGGCAGTTCATCGCCGGGCCGGGCCGCGGCCAGCGAGCGCTCGGACCGTACGAGCGCCGTGGTGCACGCCCGGACGTCGCCCAGCAGGCCGTGCCCGCGCGCCTCGGCGGCGTGCAGCAGAGACTGGACGACGGGCGGCACCGCGGTGCCCACGCCCTGCTGGGCGACCCGGGCCAGCTGGACCGCCTCCCGGCCGTGGCCGAGGTGGACGGCCTGCTGGCTCATCGTCACCAGCACGTAGCCGCCGAGGGCGCGGTCGCCCGCGGCCTGGGACAGGCGCAGCGCCTGGACGAAGTAGCGCTGGGCGAGGCCGTGGGCGGCGATGTCGAAGGACGTCCAGCCGGCCAGCCTGGTGAGGTCGGCGACCGCGCCGAACAGGGCGCGGCCGATCTGCTCGCCGTAGCGGCCGCGCAGCATCGGCTCGGCCTCGCTCTCCAGGTAGCGCACCAGCGCCTGGCGGGCGTGGCCGCCGCCGTAGGCGTGGTCGAGCGCGCGGAAGAGGTCGCCGACGGCCCGGATGGCGGCGATGTCGCCGCGGCCGACGCGCAGGGCGGGGCGCTGCTCGCGGGCCGGGTCGGCGTACGGGGGCTCGACGGCCGCGGGCGGGCGGCGGCTCTGGGTGGGGACGCGGCTGAGCGCGGCGGCCGTGGCAGCCGGGCGCGGGCCTGGGCCGCCGGGGACCGGTCCGCGTGCCGGGCCCAGGGCCGCCGCACCGGGCGCGTTGGCCGTCGGCGGGCCCGCGGGCGGTGGGCCGGTGGCGGCGTCCGGGCGGGCCAGCGTGGAGCCGTCCCGGGCGACGCGCTCGTCGGTGCGGCCGATCAGCCAGTCCCGGCTGGGGACGACCAGGCCGGCCGGGGTGAAGGCGATCCGGCGCAGCTCGGACTGCGGGCCGTTGTCCTTGCGCCACATGCTCGCCACGATGTCCACCGCCTCCTGCGGTGTCTCGGCGAACTCCAGGCCCGCGTAGACCGGGGCGCAGGCGTCCAGGCCGAGGTCCTGGGCGGTCAGGCGGCGGCCGAGGCGGCGCGTGAAGACCTCGGCGATCAGCGCGGGCGTGGCGCCGCGCGGCTGCTGGCCGCGCAGCCAGCGGGTGACCGAGGTCTTGTCGTAGCGCAGGTCGAGGCCGTGCTCCAGGCCGAGCTGGTCGACCCGGCGGGCCAGGCCGGCGTGCGAGAAGCCGGCCTCCTCGATCAGCGCCGCCAGGTGGCCGTTCTGCGGGGCCGGACCGGAGTGGCCCGCGTGGCCGCCCGGGTGGCCGGCGGCGGGTGCCGGGGGCGCGGCGGTCGCGGTGGCCGTGGCAGTCGCCGTCGCGGTGCCCGCGACGGCCGTGGGTGTCGCGGGCTGGTGCCGGTCGGGCATGGCCTGCTCGGGCAGCCGCAGCTCGTCGGCGGCCGGGGCGTGGGCGGTCAGGGCGTCAGGGGCGTCCGGAAGGGCCCGGCCGACCGGACCGCGGTGCTGGTCGAGCGGGTCGAGCGGTCCGTACGCCGGGCTGTCGGTTGCAGGCCGTTGGGGCATATCAGTCAACACCTCTCGGACGCCGCACCGGGCTCTACCAGCGCTTCGGCTGCCTGTGGCGGCGCCCCCTGTCGGGAATCGGCGTGAATGTAGCGAGCATTCGGGCGCTATGGGTGGATCTGACCGAGCAATCCTCCGAACGGGTGAAGCAACCGCGCCCATTGTGGGGAAGCCGGGACAGGATGGGTTTGGACTTCCAGGGTCGAACCGTCGATCGACCGTCATAGTGGTGACCACCACCGTCCATCAACATGCTGTAGTGGCCCGGCACATGGGAGGCGAGCCGCCGGATTCCTACCGTTCTGGCCCATGGACACCACTACAGCCCGCCCGCTCGACGGCCGCACGGCCCTGGTCACCGGCGCCGCCTCGGGCATCGGCCGGGCCTGCGCCGAGGCCCTCGCCGGGGCCGGCGCCCGGGTCTACGTCGTCGACCTGGCGGCCGAACCGGCCCGGGAGCTCGCGGCCCGGATCGGCGGACACGCCGTCGTCGCGGACCTCGCCGACCCGGCGGCCGTCGACGCCCTGCCGACCGACGCCGACATCGTGGTCAACAACGCCGGCCTCCAACACGTCGCCCCCGTCCACGAGTTCCCGCCCGAGCGCTTCTCCCTCATCCAACGCGTGATGGTGGAGGCCCCGTTCCGCATCCTGCGGCGCACCCTGCCCCACATGTACGCGCGGGGGTGGGGCCGCGTCGTGAACGTGTCGTCCGTCCACGGCCTGCGGGCCAGCGCGTTCAAGTCCGCGTACGTGACGGCGAAGCACGGGTTGGAGGGGCTCAGCAAGACCGTCGCGCTGGAAGCGGCGCCGTACGGGGTCACGAGCAACTGCATCAACCCGGGGTACGTCCGGACTCCGTTGGTGGAGAAGCAGATCGCGGCCCAGGCGGAGGCGCATGGCATCCCGGAGGAGGAGGTGGTCGAGCGGATCATGCTCGACCGCACGGCCGTCAAGCGGCTCATCGAGCCCTCCGAAGTAGCCGCGCTGGCCCTCTGGCTCTGCACGCCCGCTGCTTCCTACATCACGGGCGCGAGCCTGCCGGTGGACGGCGGCTGGACGGCGCACTGAGCGCGGCGGCGCTCCCGCTGCACAGAAAGTCCAGAAACGAAGGCCAGTCCTCGCCCTCCCACCCGCCGCCTCCATCACGGACGCGCGCCCGCCGGCCGACGGGGGCTGGGCGGCACACTGAACGCGGCCACACCCCCACTGCGTAGGAAGTCGATCGGACCGACTTCCTACGCAAAAGCAAAGTCAGCGGCCGCCCGCCACCCGCCGCCTCCATCACACACGCGAGCCCGCCAGCCAACAGCGGCCGGACGGCACACTGAACGCGGCGCCCCACTACACAGGAAGTCGACCGAGCCGACTTCCCACGCAGAAACGAAGGCCAGTCCTCGCCCTCCCACCCGCCGCCTCCATCACGCACGCGAGCCCGCCCGCCGACAGCGGCCGGACGGCACACTGAACGCAGCGGCACCCCACTACGCAGGAAGTCGATCGGACCGACTTCCTACGCAAAAGCAAAGTCAGCGGCCGCCCGCCACCCGCCGCCTCCATCACGCACGCGAGCCCGCCAGCCAACAGCGGCCGGACGGCACACTGAACGCGGCGCCCCACTACACAGGAAGTCGGTCCGGCCGACTTCCTACGCAGAAACGGAGTCGGCGGTCGACCGCATCACGGACGCGAGCTTGCCGGCCGACGGGGGCTGGGCGGCGCGCTGGGGGCGCTTCTCGGTGCCGTACGGGCACGAGTGGCGCCGACGCTATGGCTGACGGCGACCGATCGAAGGCCGCTACAGGTGCGGCAGAGGCCCGGGCGGGGGACGGGGTCGCGGCATTCCGCGCACTCGGCGTACCGGGGTGCGGAGGGGCTTTCCGGGGCTCGGCAGGGCGGCATCTTGTGCTCCAAGCGGTAGCGGAGCACGGCTGCGGCGGAGTGGATCGGGTTGGGCAGGCCGGGGAGCAGGGCTTGGGCGAGGTCGCCCGGGGTGCTGCCACGCTCCATCCACTGGGCGACGAGGGGTGCCAGGAACTCCGCTTCGGCTTGGCCGAGGCGGAGGCGAGGTTCGGGGCGGATCGCCCGGAACAAGGCGGCCACTGCCTGTCGGGTCTGCTCGTCGGCAGCCGGGCTCGCGGGGAGGGTGGGTTCTTGCTGCCGGTCCTTTACGGGAGGGCTGCCTGTGCGACCGACAGCCGGGCCACCGGGCGCCGGACGGGTGGCACCCGGCAGGGAGGACCAGGGGGTGTCGTAGACGTGGGCCTCGCTGCGGAGAGTGCCGTCGGGCAGGCGGACGGTCTCGACGCGGTAGAAGCCGGCGTCGGCGAGCTCCTTGAGGGCTTTGCGGACGGCGCCGCGGCCTTGGGGGCTGGTGGCGGCCATGTGGCGGCCGTCCTCGCGCCAGCCGTCGGGGCGGGAGAGGAGGTCGGCGAGGAGGCCGCGGGCGGTGTAGCTGAGCTTGCGGTACTGGAGGACGGCGTTGGGAAGCACGGTGAAGTGCCGTACCTGTTCGGTACGATGGATGCGCATGGGAGTGTCGACTCCTGGTGCCGGACCCCGGAGCGTTGGCGCGCTGCCGGGGTCACCTGTTTGCTGTTTGGTTCGGAACGTAACACGCGGGGTGGTCGGCCAACTGCCCATCGCCGGAAGGGTGCTTATCGCACTAACCGGCCGCTTCAGACCTCGCCGAACTCGCCAGCCCGGACGGCAACGACGAAGGCCGACCAGGCCTCGACAGGGAAGGCCAGCACGGGACCCTGGGGGTCCTTGGAGTCACGCACGGGAACAGTGTGAACGGAGTTGGCCGCGACCTCGATGCAATCGCCGCCGTTGCTGCTGTAGCTGGACTTGAACCATTCGAGGGGCGTCACAGTTGCCTCCGTAGCTCGCGGATCACCACCAACAAGCATCAGGCTGCAGCAGCCAAGCAGCAAGAAGCCCCTACCCGATTAGGTAGGGGCTCGGCAACGCGGAGCGTCAGACCTCGCCGAACTCGCCAGAGCGAACGGCGGCGACGAAGGCAGCCCAGGCCTCGGCCGGGAAAGCCAGCGCAGGCCCCTCGGGGTCCTTGGAGTCACGGACAGGGACCGCGCCAGGCACGCTGCTGGATACCTCTATGCACTGTCCGCCATTGCTGCTGTAGCTGGACTTGAACCATTCAAGGGGCGTCATAGTTGCCTCCGTAGCTCGCGGATCATCGCCACCGAGTCCGCCTGTGAACAAGCATGGGTCTGTAGCTGATAGTAGGCCGTCAGCCCCGCCGTCACCGCGTTGGTTTCCCGCTCCAGGCGGCCCTGGTGCGCACTCTCCGCATAGGACATGAGCGATCGATCCGGCAATGTCAGGATGGAAACCGGAAGATCGAAGGCCCGGTCCTCGCCGAGCGTGAACGGGGCGATCTGCAGCCGCACAGTGGGCTCGTTGGCGAAGCTTACGAGCCGATCAAGCTGAGCTGCCATTACGGCATCCCCGCCCACGGGGCGGCGGATGCAGCTCTCATCCATGACGACGTGGACAAGGGGCGGCGAGTCCCGGCGCAGGATTGCCTGTCGGTCTATGAGGACTTGCACTCGCTCATCCGCCTTCGCCTGGGTAATGCTGCCCCGGCGAACGGCGGCCGCTGCGATGGCCGTTGCGTAGTCCGCTGTCTGGAGCAGCCCCGGAATCAGGCCGACCTCGAATAGACGCAGCTCGACAGCCCGGCCTTCTTGGGTGACGAACTCGGAGAACCCCGCCAGAAGTGCACCATGCTTGACGTCGCTGGCCTTGTGCCGGAACACCGCCTCCTCAGATGTGTCAAACACTCTGTCAAGCGCTGCCGAGATTGGGGCAGTTGCTCTGCGCCGGCCATTTTCCAGCGCTGAGACGTGCGACGACGTGCAGCCAATTAGCCGCGCAAGATGCTCCTGCGTCCAGCCTCGCTGCTCCCGCCACCTGCGAAGGAAGGATCCGAACTCCGCAGCAGGGGAGGCCTGGGGCTCAAGTTCACGTTTGTTCAAGGCTAGTCGTCCTACCAATCAAGCAGTGTGGACAAGTTGAACACCTGCTGAGCATAGGGGACATTGGGCACTCCCGGTAGTCATCGCGCTACGGATCGGAGTCCCCCTGATGAACAAGAGCACCCCCATGTCCGAAGTCCCCCTCCCCCACGAAGTGGTCATCGACCGCGGACACCTCAGCGACGGCCGGCCGCGCGAGGGGGTCTTCATGGAGCAGTGCGGCGGCATCATGTACCTCCGCCCGGTCGGCGGCGGCGTCGAATGGACCACCCGGGCCGACCAGGTCAGCGTCCTCAACCCCCGCCAGATCGCGCCCGGTTCCGGTGCCCGCTCCCACCGTCGGCTGCTCCAGGAAGAGCCGCCGTGAGCCCGAGCAGCCTCCTGCTGCTCGCCACGCTCCACCTAACTTCCCTGGCCGCCGCCGGATTTGCTGCCGCAGAACACGCAGCGCGAAACCGGCTCCAAGGGCGCGTTGGCGCACAGCCCTTGTCGAGCCGAACCGCTCCCCGCCGGAAGCCTCCTCCAGCGGGGAGCACCAACCCCTCAACTCCTCTCCCAAGGAGCAACGTTGAACGACGACATCGTGCGGAAGCCGCCCGCCCGACGCCTGGGCCAGCAGGCCTTCGTCCTCCGCCACAGCCCCGACGGGCAGGACGAACTCCACGTCCTCCTCGTCGACCCCGTCTACCGCGACGGCTACACGCTCCCCGGCGGCAGCGCCGAGGCCGACGAGCCGCCCCACCTCGCCGCCCGCCGCCACCTGGAGACCGAGACCGGGCTCGTCCTCCCCTTCCGAACGATCCTGACCGTCGACTACGTGGCGCGGCACCAGTACCCCGAGGGCATCAACTTCGTCTACGCGGGCGGCGTCGTCACCCCCAGGCAAGCGAAAGCCGTGAACCTGCACCGCCCGCCGCCGAACATCCGAGCCCTGCACTGGGTCCCGCGCTACCTGCTCGACACCGTGATGCCGCCCGACCAGGCCCTCCGCGTCCACGACGCCTGGGACGCCTGGGAACACGGCGCCGGCCGCCCCCTCCTCCTCCACGGCACCCCCGTCCCGGTCTGCTGATCACACACCACCGGCCTCCCGCCCAAGACTTCCGGGCAGCCTCAGCGGCCCGGCAGCGGGTGGCCGCGCGCTCTCCGCGTGGCTGCTCGACATCACCCTTAGAGAAGAGGAACCATGACCGAGAACCTCTACGAGCTGGCGCTGGAAGGCGAGTTGGTCGCCCAGTGCGGCGGCAACCTCGACAGCGAGGCCGAGTCGTGCGTCAGCGTCGCGCCGCTGACGGGCGTCGCCGACGCCTTCGCGCTCGGCGACACCAAGCCTGAGGGCGCCGGCCTCCAGGTGCGCTACACCGGCACCGAGCTCGACACCTTCGCCGTCCAGTGGGCGCGGAGCCGAGGCCTCACCCTCTGATCGATCCGATCGCCTGAGGCGATCACCTCACAACGCACAGCCGGGTGGCCGTTCCCACCCTAATTGGGAGCGGCCACCCGGTCCTTGGAGGATACCCATGACTCCCGAGGCATTCGCCGAACGCGGTGGACACTGGCACGGCTACGGCCCCTGGGTCGGATCACGCAGGCTCATGGAACTGGAATACCTGCGCCGCCCCGCATCACTGGACATGAGCCTCCTGCGCGTCCCCAGCGGAATGAACGCACACCCGCAGGAGACCTTTCTGCCCTTCGCCCAACGCACCATTCCGCCCATGATGACCGGCCACTACCTCCTGCGCCGCCCCGAAGGCCTCGACCAGCGCACCTGGACCACCGTGCCCCCGGCCGTCGACTGGCTCACCACCATCTACAAGCAGTTCCCGCCCCTGCGGCGGCCCGACGGAAAGCAGGCCTACGCGTCGCTTGAGTGGCACCAGGAGTGCGCTCACCGCACCCTGCTCCACGGCTCGGACGTCGTGTGGTCGCACTACCTCGAAGACCTGCGGTTCACGAGCTCCGCCGTGATCTGCTGCCCGTCTCTGCCGTTCCACCCCGCCATCAAGTGCCCATTGTCCTAAGGAGACGACGTTGTCTCTGCACGAGCTTCTCGGCGCCCGCGCCAGTGACCTGCTCGCCGCCTGCCCCACGGAACCACGCCTCTTCCGGCGCGAACACGGGGCACTCGACCAGGCCATCACGCTGGACCTGATGAACACGTACATCGACCACGGCCTCACTGCCCCGTCGCGTACTGCGGCGGTCAAGGACGGCCGGGCCGTTCACCCCGGACGCTTCTCCGAGAACGGCCGGATGCGTCCCGGGAAACTGCGCGGCCTCATCGCGGAGGGGCATACGGTCAACCTCCGCGAGATTCAGCGGAACGCACCCTTCCTGACCGAGTTCTGTGCCCGGGTCCAGGCCGAGACCGGTTACACCCTGTACGTCTCCGCGATCATCACGCCCGCCGGGGAGACCGGCCTGACCCACCACTGGGACCAGACCACCGTCCTGGTCGCCCAGATGTCCGGCCGAAAGCGCTGGCCGCTGTGGGCTCCGACCGTGCAGCACCCGATGGACGACCACCTCGGCTCCCCCACCCAATGGACGCGGGAGATGCAGCGGATCTGGGACACCACCGACCCGTTCGCCACCTACTCCCTGGAGCCCGGCGACACCCTGGTGGTCCCGCGGGGATGGGTCCACGCCCCTGTCTGCACCGGCGAAGAACCGAGCTTCCACCTGACGTTCGCCCTGCGCGAGCGGACCCCGCTCGACCTCGCCCACCAACTGATCGCCTCCGCACTCGACCACGACACCTTCCGCGAGGGCCTCGCCCCTGCTCAGCTGCGCGCCGACAACCTCGGCAGCACCTTGGGCAACGTGCGCGAGATGGTCACCGACTACCTGGCCGGCCTCGACCTGGACCGCCTCGCCGACCGCATCGCCCCGCAACTGACCGGCACGCCCTGACCATCCCGCCGAAACGCTCTCCTCCCCCCTGCGCAGGAAGTCGGCCTGCCCGACTTCCTGCGACTACGCCATGGCGGATCTCTGCCCCCTGCCGCGAGCGTCGGCAGGGGGCAGAGGCACATGTCCGCGTAGGAAGTCGGCCTGGCCGACTTCCTACGCGCAGCGCACCCCATCGGCCCACGCCATGAACGCCGCGAGTGAAGCGAATTGGAGCCGGGCCGGCCATGGACGGCCGCGTCGCCGATGGTGCGCAGCCGGGAACAATCCGGGTGGAGCCGATGTTCGGCGATCTTGGAAGTCATCGGTACTGCGACTGCAGAGAACGGGTGGACGATCATGTCGAGCAGCATCAGCGTCATAGTGACGATGAAGGCCAAGCCCGGCCGGGAGGCCGAGATGCGCGCACAGGCACGCTCGATGATCGAGCCGAGCCGGGCCGAGCCCGGGTGTCTCTCGTACAACAACTACGTGGACCCGGAGGATCCGTACTCCTGGGTGGTCATCGAGGAGTGGGCCTCCCGCGCGGCGTTCGAGACGCACATGGCCAGCCCGCACCTGGCGGACTCGCTGGCGAAGGTCGGCGATCTGCTGGCCGAGCCCCCGTCGGTTCGGATCCTCAGCACGGCGAACTGAACGAGTCCGGCGCCCCCGCGCAACTGCGGGCCGCCAACCTCGGCAACATCCCGGGCGCCGCGCGCGAGATGGTCACCGACTACCCGGCCACCGACTACATCACCCCGCACAGGAAGTCGGCGCGGTCGACTTCCTGTACGGCTGAGCGATGACGGATCTCTGCCCCCTGCCGCGTTCGCCGGCAGGGGGCCGAGGCACATGTCTGCGCAGGAAGTCAGCTTCGCCGACTTCCTGCGCAGAAGGGGCGGACGCCACCCGGTGCCGAGGTAGATGTATCCGCGTTTCTTGTATCGCGCTGAGGCCGCTCCGGCGCACGCTTGCGCTCGCCGAACAGTCGTCATTCTCACAGCGCGAACGGCCGGTAGGCGAGGGCGAGTTCGACAACCTCAGCCGCTGTCGGCTCCGGCCCGTCGGGCCAGTAGATCAAGTTGCTGACATAGCCACTCGGACAGCCAAGACCCCTGTCCAGCGCCTCAAGTGCGCGGTCGATCTCGGCGTCGTCGGCGCAGTCCCCATCCATGATCTTCTGCACCATCGCAACAGCCGACACACGAGTCATCACCGCTCCAGCCACCCCCTCCGGAATAGTGAGACCTTAGCGAGCTATGTGATCGACCGGCCAAGCCCCAAACCATGCTCGCCGCCTCCCCCAGGTGCGCAGGAAGTCGGCTGGGCCGACTTCCTGCGCGTAGCACGGGCTGTCGGCATGAAGGCCGGAAGTAGAACGCTTCGGAGCCCGGCCGACGCGAGGAGTAGCGGCCCTGCGACTTCCGGTGCTGCTTCGGTGGGCACCGAAGCAGCACCGGAACGGGCAACAGGAGCGAGAGTGGTCAGGCTCGACTGGTTGTGGGGTTTAGGGCTACACAGCTGACGCCGTTGGTCACGCGGGGCATCGTTCCGCGTCGCAGCAATGGTCAGGCCGTGTCGCGCTCCGCAGCCGACGATGAGAGTGGCTGCTCGTCGCGGCTCTCCGGGGTGAAGGCATCGCGGCGGGCGAGAGTCACCGACAGGGGCAGGCCCAGCCGCTCGGCCGCGCGTCGCCGGACACGCACCTGCGCTTGGGTTCTGGGCCGGAACGAGGGAAGCTTCGAGCAGCCGCAACCCGGCCGGTGATCGTAGGTCAGCCCCTCCGCGAGCACGGTGGCAACGACGGACCACGCCTTCGTGTCGCGTCGCCGGGGCGCGGCGAAGTCATAGCCGGCGAAGACGAGCTGCTCACGACAGCCGGGACAGATGCGCTTCCGGATCGGCCACGTACTGCCCTTGAAGGAGAGCCGGCACGCAACGCACGCGTAATGCCGGAAGGCGCCGTTGAACGCGTGGTAGCACATGGTTCGACAGACTACGCATCGGCTGCGGACAGGCCCAGCGGACCGGTGATGCCCGATCTTGGCCAGTCAGTGCCCATCAGTCGCTGAAGCGCACAAGCAAACGAGCGATCCGCCCCTCTGCGACTCCCCCAAGTGCGCAACTCCCCCTTCCTGCGTGGAAAGTCGGCCGGGCCGACTTCCCACGCAGAGCGCGAGGCATCGACGTGAACGTCTACTTGAGGCCGGCAACGTCGCCGCTTCGGTGCTGCCGAAGCGGCGCCGAGACAAGGCGACAGAAGTAGGAAGACGGGCTGGTGAGCTCAAGTCCGAACCTCTGCGCAGGAAGTCGACCAGTCCGACCTCCTACGCAGAAAGGGCGGACACCCACCGGTGCCACTTCGGCGAAGCGACACTGGCACGAACCGCGCCTCGCCCGTCTGAGGCTTCCCTTCAACGCGCAGCCTCTTCTTCCGCATGGGAAGTCGGCTCCGCCGACTTCCTGCGCAACATCATGAGTAGATCGAAAACGGTCTGGGCCTGCGCGGGAAGCGCAGGCCCAGACCGTTTCTGGTCGGCAACGAGACAAGGCAGCCGGGCAGGAGTAGCGGGAAGGCTGGTGAACGTCCTCTTGGCGGACAGCACTAAGCCGGCACCGCCCTTCGGGCTCAGACCCCTTTCTGCATGGGAAGTCGGCCATGCCGACTTCCTGCGCACAGCGTGGGCCGTCGGCCCGGCCCGATCTTCGTCGGCAACCTCGCTGGAACGTTTCTTCTCTTCCCGACCCTGCGACTTCCGGTGCTGCTTCGGCGGGCACCGAAGCAGCACCGGAACGGGCAACTGGAGCGGGAGCAGGGGGTGGGGGGTGCGGGGCGAGGGGTGGGCAGCGGTCCTCTCGGGCTGGGCTGGTTATGGGGTGGAGGGCTGCAAGATGCCGGTGGACTATGTGGGTTGGGCACATGGGCCTCGGGCGCCGGGCTTCCTACGTTGTGGCGACATCGTCGTCCCCGGACCGGAAGTGGTGACCCATGGCAGCATCGGTTGAGAGGCGCTCACTCCCTCGGGTAGTGGCGGCGAGTCTGATCGGGACCACCATTGAGTGGTACGACTACTTCCTGTACGGAACAGCGGCTGCGCTCGTGTTCGGGAAGGTGTTCTTCCCCAACAGCGATCCGCTGACGGGCACGCTCCTCGCGTTCCTCACGTACGCGATCGGCTTCGCCGCGCGGCCGCTCGGGGCGCTGGTGTTCGGGCACTTCGGGGACCGGGTCGGGCGCAAGCGGCTCCTCGTCGTGAGCCTTCTGCTCATGGGCGGATCCACCACCCTCATCGGGGTGCTGCCCACCTACAGCAGCATCGGTGCCGCCGCGCCCGTGCTGCTGACGGTGCTTCGACTGGTGCAGGGGTTCGCGCTCGGCGGGGAGTGGGGCGGGGCCGTCCTGCTGGTGTCGGAGCACGGGGACCAGCGCCGGCGCGGCTTCTGGGCCTCGTGGCCGCAGGGCGGCGCGCCGGCCGGGAACCTGCTGGCGGCCGGGGTGCTGTCGCTGATGACGGCGGTGCAGTCGGACGCCGCGTTCCTCGCCTGGGGCTGGCGGGTGCCGTTCCTGCTGTCGGCCGTGCTGGTGGGCGTGGGCATGTGGATCCGGCTCGCGGTCGACGAATCACCGCTCTTCCAGGCCGCGTTGGCCGCGCAGAAGAACCGCAAGACCGTCGAACAGCCGCCGCTGGTCGCCGTCCTGCGGCACCACTGGCGGGAGGTCCTCGTCGCGATGGGGGCTCGCATGGCGGAGAACATCTCCTATTACGTGATGACCACATTCGTCCTCGCCTACGCCGTCAGCCACGCGCACTTCACCAAGCAGACCGCGCTCAACGCCGTACTGATCGGCTCGGCCATCCAGTTCGCCCTGATCCCGCTGTTCGGCGCGCTGTCGGACCGCGTCGGCCGCAAGCCGGTGTACCTGGCGGGCGCAGTCGGCGTCGGGGTCTGGGCGTTCGTCTTTTTCGGCCTGGTGGACGCGAAGTCGTTCCCCGCCCTCGTCGTAGCCGTCACGGTAGGCCTGGTCTTCCACAGCGCGATGTACGCGCCCCAAGCCGCCTTCTTCTCCGAGATGTTCGCCACCCGGATGCGCTACTCGGGCGCGTCGATCGGGGCCCAGTTCTCGTCCGTCGCCGCGGGGGCGCCGGCTCCCCTCATCGCCACCGCGCTCCTCAAGGACTACGGCAGCCCCACACCGATCGCCGTGTACGTGGCTGCGGCGGCGGCGCTCACGGTGCTCGCCGTCCTCTGCGCACGCGAGACGAAGGGACAGGACTTGGCAGAGACCGACGCCGAGACCGACGCCGAGACCGATGCCGAGACCGACGCCGAGGCCCCGGCGGCCGATACCACCCCGGTCGGCAAGCCCGCCACCGCGTGACGGCCCAGCCGCTACTATCGCGCTCCCGCCCCACTGCCGATTGGCGGCACGCACCATGAACGACCCCCAGACCGGCGCCGCGCCCGCCCTGCGGCAGCTGCTCGACCTGCTCGGATCCGGCGCCGCCACCGAGGACTTCGCCGAGGTGCTGGCCGACGCCCGCCGCCGGGGGGCGCCGGCCGCGGTGCTGCAGGAGATCGACGACGCCACCTGGCAGGCCCTGCGGGTGCACCGCACGCTGCGCCAGCACCGGCGCCGCGAGGCCGAGTTGACGGCGCTGTTCGACACCGCCGGCGACCTCGCAGCGTCCCGCGACCTGGACACCGTGCTGCAGGCGATCGTCCGCCGCGCCCGCCTGCTGCTCGGCACCGACACCGCCTACCTGACCCTCCCGGACGAGGCCGCCGGCGACACGTACATGCGCGTCACCGACGGCTCGGTGTCCGTCCTCTTCCAGACCCTGCGGCTCAGCCTCGGCGACGGCCTCGGCGGCCTGGTCGCGCAGACCGCCCGCCCGTACGCGACCCCCGACTACCGCACCGACGACCGCTTCCACCACACCGGCACCATCGACGCGGGCGTGCTCGACGAGGGCCTGGTCGCGATCATCGGTGTGCCACTGCTGCTCGGCGGGCAGGTCATCGGCGTCCTCTTCGCCGCCGACCGCTCGCCGCGCGCCTTCTCCCCCGACGAGGTCGCGCTGCTCTGCTCGCTGGCCGCGCACGCCGCGATCGCCCTGGACACCGCCAAGTCGCTGGCCGACACCCGTGCCGCGCTCGCCGAACTGGGCGCCGCCAACGAACTCGTCCGCGCCCACTCCGCCGCCGTCCAGCGCGCCGAACAGGCCCACGACCGGCTCACCGACCTCGTCCTGCGCGGCGCCGAGGTGCCGGACGTCGCCGCCGCCGTCGCGGCCCTGCTGGACGGCGAGATAGCGGTCCTGGACGCCGAGGGCGAGCCGCTGGCCGGCCGCGTCGCGTCCGCCGCCGGGCTGGCCGAGGCGATCGCGGCCTCGCGCGCCGAGGGCCGGTCCGTCCGCCACGGCGGCCTGTGGGTGTGCGCCGTCCTCGCCGGGCAGGACGCGCTCGGCGCGATGGTCCTGCGCGGCCGGCCCGGCCTCGACGACGCCGACCGCCGACTGTTCGAGCGGGCCGGCGTGGTCACCGCACTCCTCCTGCTGCTGCGCCGCTCCGTCGCCGAGACCGAGAACCGCGTCCGCGGCGAACTGCTCACCGACCTCCTGACCGCCCCCGACCGCGACCCCGCCGGGCTCACCGCGCGCGGCCGGCGGCTCGGCGTCGACCTCGGCCGCCCGCACCTCGTCCTGGTCGCCGAACCCGCCGGGGCCGCCGGAGCCACCGGGAGCGCCGCCACCACCGACCGCGGCCGGCTCGCGGGCGCGGCCGGGCGCTACCTGTTCGGCTCCCGGGGCATCGCCGCCGAGCACGGCGAGGCCGTCGTCCTGCTGGTGCCCGACGGCGGCGACCCCGAGGAGACCGCCCGGCAGGCCGCCGAACGGCTGGCCCGGCTGGCCGGCTTCCCGGTGACCGTCGGCGCGGGCCGCCCGGCCGCGGGCCCGCCGGCGATCGCCGCCTCGTACGCCGAGGGCCTGCGCTGCCTGCGGGCGCTGCGGGTGCTCGGCCGCGCGGGCGAGGGCGCGTCGGCGCGGGCGCTGGGCTTCCTCGGGGTGCTGCTCGGCGACGGGCACGACGTGGACGGCTTCGTCGGCGCGACGCTCGGCCCGCTGCTCGACTACGACGCCCGGCGCGGCACCGAGCTGGTCCGCACCCTCCGCGCGTACTTCGACTGCGGGGGCAGCCTGACGCGGGCCAAGGACGAGCTGCACGTCCACGTGAACACGGTGGTCCAGCGGCTGGACCGGGTCGAGGCGCTGCTCGGGCGGGACTGGAACGTGCCGGAGCGGTCGCTGGAGCTGCAGTTGGCGCTGCGGCTGCAACTGCTGGCGGAGGCGTGAGTCCACGGTGAGGGGTGGGGGGCGGACGGCTGACGGGTCCGATCGGGCTTGGGCGTACAGTGGCGAGGTTGGTCTCGAACGCCCGGCAAGGAGCGGCAAACGGTGAGCGAGAACGTACGTTTCGTTTCGTTGGGCATAGGCGAGCGCACGGTGCCCTACCAGGAAGCCTGGGAGGAGCAGCAGCGCCTGCACGCGCTGCGGGTCGCGGACGAGATCCCCGACACCGTGCTGCTGCTGGAGCACCAGTCCGTCTACACGATGGGCAAGCGCACCAACCCGGCCGACCTCCCGCTGGACGGCACGCCGGTGGTCGAGGTCAACCGGGGCGGGGAGATCACCTGGCACGGCCCCGGCCAGCTGGTCGGCTACCCGATCGTCAAGCTGCCCGACCCGATCGACGTCATCGCGTACGTCCGCCGGCTGGAGGAGGCGCTGATCCGCGCCGCCGCCGAGTTCGGCGTGGGGACCACCCGGGTCGAGGGCCGCAGCGGTGTCTGGGTGCTCGGCGACACCATCCCGGACGCGGTCGTGGACCCGTCCCAGGTGGTCGACATCGGCAAGCTCACGCTGCGGCTGGGCCTGCCGCTGGGCATCGACCCGCGGCTGGCCGGCCCCGAGTACGCGCCGTCCAACGCCGGGCAGCGCGGCGACGACCGCAAGCTCGCCGCGATCGGCGTGCGCGTCGCGCGCGGCGTCACGATGCACGGCTTCTCGCTGAACTGCGCCCAGGACATGACCTTCTTCGACAAGATCGTGCCGTGCGGCATCCGGGACGCGGGTGTGACCTCGCTCTCCAACGAGCTCGGCCGCGAGCTGTCCGTCGGCGCGGCGCTGCCGGTGGTCCAGCGGCACCTGGCGGACGTGCTCGCCGAGCTGCCGGAGCCCGCGCTCAGTCGCTGAGGCTCCCGGCCGCGGCCCCCGACGACCCGGGACGACCCGGGACGACCGGTGATCACCGGGGAATCTACTGGCCGGTAGCTCTGTTGCCCTGCGATTGCAGGGCGGCACGCCCGGCGAAGCCCGTACAACCACAGGCGTACCCTGGGGGTACCCCGTCTAGTTCTAGGAGTCGCACGTGTCCGCTGTCGCACCCGACGGCAGGAAGCTGCTCCGCCTGGAGGTCCGCAACAGCGAGACCCCCATCGAGCGGAAGCCCGAGTGGATCAAGACCCGCGCGAAGATGGGCCCGGAGTACAACGCCCTCCAGTCGCTGGTGAAGAAGGAGGGGCTGCACACGGTCTGCCAGGAGGCCGGCTGCCCCAACATCTTCGAGTGCTGGGAGGACCGCGAGGCGACCTTCCTCATCGGCGGTGACCAGTGCACCCGCCGCTGCGACTTCTGCCAAATCGACACCGGCAAGCCCGCCGAGTTCGACCGGGACGAGCCGCGCCGCGTCGCCGAGTCCATCGTCACCATGGACCTCAACTACGCGACCATCACCGGCGTCGCCCGCGACGACCTGGAGGACGGCGGCGCCTGGCTGTACGCCGAGACCGTGCGCCAGGTGCACGCGATGACCGCCGACCGCGAGGCCGGCCGCACCGGCGTCGAGCTGCTGATCCCCGACTTCAACGCGGTGCCCGAGCAGCTTGCCGAGGTCTTCTCCTCCCGCCCCGAGGTGCTCGCGCACAACGTCGAGACGGTCCCGCGCATCTTCAAGCGGATCCGCCCGGCGTTCCGCTACGAGCGCTCGCTGGACGTCATCACCCAGGCCCGCGCGGCCGGGCTGGTGACCAAGTCCAACCTGATCCTGGGCATGGGCGAGACCCGCGAGGAGGTCAGCCAGGCGCTGGCCGACCTGGTCGGCGCCGGGTGCGAGCTCATCACCATCACCCAGTACCTGCGGCCCTCGCTGCGCCACCACCCGGTCGAGCGCTGGGTGAAGCCGCACGAGTTCGTCGAGCTCCAGCAGGAGGCCGATGAGCTGGGCTTCGCCGGGGTCATGTCGGGCCCGCTGGTGCGCTCCTCGTACCGGGCCGGCCGGCTGTACCGGCAGGCGCTGGAGCGGCGCGAGCAGGCGTCGGTCTGAGAGCAGTCCTGAGCGGTCCTGAGCCATCGGAAGGGCGGAGCTTCGGCTCCGCCCTTCCGTTTTCACCAGGTTTTGACCGCCGGATCACGGACTGGTAACACGGGGTGGTGACGATGGACCCGACGAGGCCGTTCGGCCCTTGGCCGTTCGGTCCGTCGTCGTTCGGTCCGTCGTCGTTCGGTCCTTCTCAGCCACGAGGGGAGTTGCCCGGGATGCGCATGCGGATCCGGTCGGTCGGAGTTGCGGTGCGGTTCGCCGAGAGCGTCCTGATGGCCGGCGGGCAGCGGCACGCCCGGCGCAACGCCTGGGCGGCGGTCTGCGAGAACCGCCGGCACGCGGCGGACCGGCACCACGACGACGCGGCGCCCGCGGGTGGTGCGGCGGCGCAGCCGGCCCGGAGCTGACGGAAGCGGGCGTTTCGTCGCTGTCAGCGACGACTGCCCGGCACACGGGTCACGGTTCGGTGCGAACGGGTACCCGGGCTTGGAGTTCCCGTACCCGTGGCACGTACCATGAGCGTTATGGCGAGGGAAACATCCGAGAACCCCGGGCGGCTGAAGCAGATCCGCCAGGCGTACATCATGACCAAGAAGGTCGACACCAAGATCGGCCTGATCATCGCCGGCGTCGGCCTGCTGACCTTCGGCGTGTTCCTCGCCATCGGCTTCGCAATCGACCACCCCGTCTATCTGGGCATCCTGGGCTTCATCGTGGCCTTCCTGGCCATGGCGATCGTCTTCGGGCGCCGGGCCGAGCGCGCCGCGTTCGGGCAGATGGAGGGGCAGCCGGGCGCCGTCGCGGCGGTGCTGAACAACATCAAGCGTGGCTGGAGCTCCAACTCCACCCCGGTTGCCGTCACCCGCAACCAGGACGCGGTCTACCGCGCCGTGGGCCGGGCCGGCATCGCGCTGATCGGCGAGGGCAACCCGAACCGGGTCCGCCAGCTGCTGGCGTCCGAGAAGAAGAAGATGGCCCGTGTCGTCGGCGACGTGCCGGTGCACGACATCGTCGTGGGCAACGGCGAGGGTGAGATCCCGCTGAAGAAGCTGCAGATCCACCTCATGCGCCTGCCCCGCGCCATCACCCCGGCCCAGGTCACCGAGACCAACGACCGCCTGCGCGCGCTGGGCGACCTGCTCTCCAAGGCGCCGATCCCCAAGGGCCCGATGCCCAAGGGCGCCCGGATGCCCAAGGGCGGCCAGGTCCGCTGATCCCCTCCCCCGTCGACACGAACGGCCCCGCCACTCCTCTGGAGCGGCGGGGCCGTTCGGCGTTCGCGGGCCTCGGCTAGATCCGGGCCTCGGCTAGATCCGGGCCTTGACCAGATCCGGGCCTCGGCTAGATCCGGACCTCGGCTAGATCCGGACCTCGATGGTGCCGACCGCCTTGTCGTGCAGGCCGCGGGTGTCGCGGTCCCACACCAGCGGCGGCACCAGGAGGCAGAGCAGCAGCGTGCGCAGCAGCACCTGCGGGATCGTCGCGCGGCGGCCGTCCAGCCGGACCACCCGCAGACCGAACAGCCGCTTGCCGACCGTCGTACCGGAGGTGGCGAGCAGCAGTGCGGTGACGCCGAAGAACAGCGGCGTCGTCCACAGGTTGGCCGAGGACGCGGTGCCCTTGCCGAGCAGTCCGTAGGCGACCAGGGAGACCAGCCAGCCGTCCACGAACAGGGCGCCGATCCGGCGGCCGGGGCCGGCCATCGAGCCGGGGCCCTCCTTGGGCAGTCCGAGGCGCTCGCCGCGGTAGCCGAAGTCGGCGCCCATCTTCTCGGCGGCCGCCTTCGGGCCGTCGATCCACGATCCCAACGCTTCTCTGGTGTCCACGAATCCACACTAACCGGGCGGTCGCCGCGCGCCGCCACCGGCTCCCCCGTCGTCCGCGAGCCTTCCCCGACCGAGTGAATCCCGGTGACCGGGCTTACCGAATGGTCCAGACCACTTATCGGAAGACCTGCAGGCCGGTGGGGTGTTTTGCCCTGGACCGTACGACTTTGCCGCCCGTTCGGCGGGTGTGGTTAACATCTAGGAAACGAGCGGGTCACCGGTCGGAAACGGACCGTTCCTAGGGTGAGCCGCATTCGCACGCCGAGGAGGATGCTTTGTTCAACAACGCCGCCGAAGTGAAGCAGTTCATCCAGGACAACGACGTCAAGTTCGTCGATGTCCGCTTCTGCGACCTGCCGGGCGTCATGCAGCACTTCTCCGTACCTGCGGCGACCTTCGACCCGTCCGAGACCCTGATGTTCGACGGTTCGTCGATCCGCGGCTTCCAGGCCATCCACGAGTCCGACATGGCCCTCGTCGCGGACCTCGCCACGGCCAGGCTCGACCCGTTCCGGGCCGAGAAGCACCTCAACATCAACTTCTTCATCCAGGACCCGGTCACCGGCGAGGCCTACAGCCGCGACCCGCGCAACGTCGCCAAGAAGGCGGAGGCCTACCTCGCCTCCTCCGGCATCGCCGACACCGCGTTCTTCGGGCCCGAGGCCGAGTTCTACGTCTTCGACTCGGTGCGGTTCGACACCAGCGCGAACGCGTCCTTCTACCACATCGACTCCGAGGCCGGCGCCTGGAACACCGGTGCGGCCGAGGGCGACGTGCGCGGCTACAAGGTCAAGTACAAGGGCGGCTACTTCCCCACCCCGCCGGTCGACCACTTCGCCGACCTGCGCGCCGAGATGTCGCTGGAGCTGGCCAAGTCCGGCCTGGAGGTCGAGCGCCAGCACCACGAGGTCGGCACCGCCGGCCAGGCCGAGATCAACTACAAGTTCAACACCCTGCTGCACGCGGCCGACGACCTGATGCTGTTCAAGTACATCATCAAGAACGTCGCGTGGCGCAACGGCAAGACGGCCACCTTCATGCCGAAGCCGATCTTCGGCGACAACGGCTCGGGCATGCACGTCCACCAGTCGCTGTGGACCGAGGGCTCGCCGCTCTTCTACGACGAGCAGGGCTACGCCGGACTCTCCGACACCGCCCGCTACTACATCGGCGGCCTGCTGCGGCACGCGCCGTCGCTGCTGGCGTTCACCAACCCCTCGGTGAACTCCTACCACCGCCTCGTCCCGGGCTTCGAGGCGCCGGTCAACCTGGTCTACTCCCAGCGCAACCGCTCGGCCGCGATCCGCATCCCGATCACCGGCTCCAACGCCAAGGCCAAGCGCATCGAGTTCCGCGCGCCCGACCCGTCCTCCAACCCGTACCTGGCCTTCTCGGCGATGCTGATGGCCGGCCTCGACGGCATCCGCAACAAGATCGAGCCGCTGGAGCCCGTCGACAAGGACCTCTACGAGCTCGCTCCCGAGGAGCACGCGAACGTCCCGCAGGTGCCCTCCTCCCTCCCGGCGGTCCTGGAGGCCCTGGAGGCCGACCACGAGTACCTCCTCGCGGGCAACGTCTTCACGCCCGACCTGATCGAGACGTGGATCGACTTCAAGCGCACCAACGAGATCGCCCCGATCGCCCTCCGCCCGCACCCGCACGAGTTCGAGCTGTACTACGACCTCTAAGAGGCACGTCCCGCCCGCGGAATCGCGGGTGGATCCACTCCCGTATGTGCAGGCCGACGATCCGTCGGCCTGCACATACGTCGTTCCGGGGTCCGGCGGCGGGGCGGTTCAGACCTTCCTGCCCAGCGTGTCGGTCTCGGCCAGGATCGTTCCGGTGACGGCGAGGTTGCCCTTGATCGTCATCCCGCCCATACCCGTGCCCGCCGAGACGCAGTTGAGCTCGTCGATGTGGACGTAGATGCCGTTGTGGAGCTCGAGCACGCCCTCGATGTCGCCGCCTCCGGAAACCGACAGCCCGTTGTACACCTGAACCCCGCTGTCGGTGGCTTCCAGCGCGCGCTCGCCTTCGTCGCTGACCTCCAAGCCGCCTTGGACGACGAGGCGGCCCTTCACCCGTCCCTGGCCGGCGAGCAGGTCGTCCAGGTCGGCCTTCCCGGCCTTGACGGTGCCCAGGTCGTTCTGCCCGTCCCGGACCCGGATTCCGGCCTTCGGGAAGTCGATCCAGCCGTCGTCGGAATCGCGACCGTGCACCGACCCGGTGTTCACACGGTCCACGTCCGCCGTACCGGCCGTGACGGTCCCCCGAGCGCCGGTCCCGTTCCGGATCTCCACCCCTTCCGGGGAGAAGTCGACGCGGCTCCTGCTCGGCGTCCCCTCGACCCACGGAGTGCGCGTCCCGCCGTCGAACTCGGGGACGAGCGCATGGACCGTGGTGGTGAGGAAGTAGCCCTGCGACTGTTGCCCGGCACCGGCCGTCCCGGCGATGAGGACGTAGGTGGTGCCTCGCTTCGGCGGGGTGGGTGGCGACCAGGTGTAGGACTGTTGAGTCACCTGCGGTCCCTTGGCCGCCGACTGGACGGGCAGCTCGTTCCCTTGCGGATCGCGGATCCAGTAGTCGAGGTTGTCCGGCCCGTCCCACCGCAGAACGACGTTCCGGCCCGCGTCCACGTCCACCAAGGAGTTGCTCTCCGGGCGGAAGTTGCGCGGGATCCTCGGAGCCTGTTTCACCACCCCGAGAGTGGTGGTGAAATTCGCCCGCCGGATGGGGATGTTGTCGTCACCGCCGCCGGACCGCTCGTGGATCTTCAGGCGGACCGGTCCCGCCAGGTCGGAAACGGGGATGTTCTCCAGGACCAGGACCAGCGACTCCTCGTCGGGCAGGGTCAGCCTCCCCCCGGAGGGGGCATGCGCTCTGAAGCGGCCGAGGGTGCCGTCCCAGCCGAAGGTCGGGTCTTCCTCCCGCCAGACCGTGTAGTCCTTCTCGATGCTCGCACTGATCGCCGTCGGATCACCCGTCAGGTCGTCGCGGCCGCTGCCCACCGGTATCTCCACGTCGATGAAGTCCCACTTCACCTCGGACTGATGGGTGTTGGAGACGATCACGTACACCGTTCCCACCGACGGTGCCCCCGGCAGCGACGCTTGCAGCGAGGTCGGATCCGTGACGACGGCGTAGTGCAGCAAAGAGGGCACGATGAGGACTCCCTACCTCGGCGTTTCACACGATGCGGACGGAAGACACGCAGTGGAGGCTCGGTGTTGGCGGGTGCACGATCGGTGCGGTGACAGCATCGCGCGGGACGCTGGAAGTTCCGGGGCAGGCGTACGGCGCCGATACCAACAGGATTGTACGGATGGGCAGTTGAGGATCCACGATCCTGTATGACTGGCTCGAACACGGCCCCTGGTGACCGAAAGCCGAAGCAGAGGACACGCGCGGTACGGAGCCCGGCCCGGGTCAGGTGGGCTCGGGGGTGAGGGCCAGGAGGGCGAGGTCGTCGGCGAGGAGGCCGGCGTACTCGTGGACGTCCTGGGCGAGGAAGGCGACCACGCGGTCCGGGGACGTCGTGCCGAGGGCGGCGAGGCGTGGGGCCAGGGGGTAGAACGTGCCGGTGGCGTCGCGGGCCTCGCTGACGCCGTCGGTGTAGAGCAGGACGGTGCTGCCCGGCGGCAGGGCCACGGCGGTGGGCTTGCCGTGCTCGTCGGCGGGCGCCAGGTTGCCGAGGCCGAGCGGGAGTTCGTCGGGGCAGGCGATCGGGGTGATGGTGCGGCCGGCGAGCAGCAGCGGGGTGGTGTGGCCGCGGTTGACGATCTCCACGCAGTCGGAGCCCGGGCGGTACTGCAGCAGGACGGCAGTGGCGAACAGTTCGTCGTCGCCGCGGTCGGCGGCGTCACGGAGCACCGCGCGGTCCAGCTGGTCGGCGATCTCGACCAGGTCGGGGGTGTCGTGCGCGGTGGCCCGGAAGGCGCCCAGCACGTCCGCCACCGTCCGTACCGCGCCGAGGCCCTTGCCGCGGACGTCGCCGAGCAGCACCCGCACGCCGAAGCGGGTGTCGCACACCTCGTACAGGTCGCCGCCGACCAGCACCTCGGCCTGGGCCGGGCGGTAGAGGCCGGCCACCCGCAGGCCGCCGGCGCGCTCCGGGACCGGGCGCAGCACGGTGCGCTGGAGCGTCTCGGCGACGGTGCGGGCGTGCAGCAGGTTGCGGTTCTGCCGGATCCGCTGCCAGGACAGGGCGGTGCCCATCACTCCGGAGAGCAGCGTCGCGATGTACACCCAGACGTGGTGCTGTTCGTCGATGTGGCCGGCCCGCAGGGCGAGGACGAGCTGCAGGGCGACCGAGCCGACGGTGGTCGCGGCGGTCACCGCCGGGCCGTAGCTGAACGCCGCGACGACGGGCAGCGCGGTGAGCAGGAACCCGGCGGCGACGGCGTCCGGGACGATCGCCTCGGTGAGGAGGTCCAGGACGAGCAGCAGGACGGGGAGCCAGGGCACCCAACGCGGCACCCTGGATTCCACGGCCGCCCGGAACGGCGGGCGGGGCGCTGCGGGCACGGCGGGAACCTCCTGGACCACCGGGCGGAATGACCCGGTTCGTCCCTCCATGCTCCACCACGGTGGACCCCGCCACGAATGGTCGAACGTCCCGGATGCATGCGGTCAGGGGCGGGCGGCGGAGGGTGACGGGCGGAGGGCCGGTCGGCGCAGGGCCGGTCGGCGGCGGAGGGTGACCGGCCCCGGCGGGGGTCAGCGGACGGTGACCGGGAGCGTCTCGTAGCCGCGCAGGACCAGGCGGTCGCGGCGGGTGGGCACGCCGCCCGGGGCGAGCCGGGGGAAGCGGTCGAGCACGGCCGCGACCGCGATCTCGGACTCCAGGCGGGCCAGCCGGGAGCCCAGACAGAAGTGCGGCCCGGCGCCGAAGCTGAGCGGCTGGCTGCCGGTGCGGGTCGGGTCGAAGACCTCCGGGCGGTCGTAGCGGGCCGGGTCGTGGTTGGCGGCGCCGATCATGACGAGCACCGTGCTGCCGGGCGGCGCGGGCAGGTCGTCGACGGTGAGGCCCTCGGCGAGCGCGATCCGCGAGGTCAGCTGGACCGGTGCGTCGTAGCGCAGCACCTCCTCGGTGAAGGCGGCCGGGGAGAGCGCGCCGGTCCGCAGGGCGGCGGCCGTGCCGGGGTGGCGAAAGAGCAGGGCGAGGCCGTTGCCGAGCAGGTTGGTGGTGGTCTCGAAGCCGGCCACCAGGAGGAGCACCAGGTTGGCCAGCAGCTCGCGGCCGGTGAGGCGCGCGGGGTCGTCCGCGGCGATCCGGGCGAGGTCGGTGACGAGGTCGTCCTGGGGGTGGCGCAGACGCTCGGCGACCAGCCCGGTGAAGTACCCGGCCAGCTCGTCGGCGGCCTCGTCGGCGACGTCGAGCTCGGCCGGGTCCTGGACGAACTCCAGGGCGACGGTGAGGTCCGCCGCGAGGCCGCGGAAGAGGTGGCGGTCGCCCTCGGGGACGCCGAGCAGCTCGCAGATCACGCCGACCGGGAGCCGGTGC
Organism: Kitasatospora sp. NPDC059408; assembly: GCF_042751525.1. Lineage (NCBI taxonomy): Bacteria > Bacillati > Actinomycetota > Actinomycetes > Kitasatosporales > Streptomycetaceae > Kitasatospora > Kitasatospora sp. NPDC059408. Next base: position 10,436 of record NZ_JBHYWI010000039.1, on the reverse strand, counting down.
GCGAAGGCGTCCATGAAGTCGACCGGCGAGCCGTCCGCACCGGCCCCGGCCATCTCGTCGAGCAGCCCGGCAACCGCGGCCTCGACGGCCGGCCGCAGCGCGGCGACCCGGCGGGCGGTGAACACCGAGGCGATCAGCGAGCGGACCCGCGCGTGGTCGGGCGCCTCGCGTTCCAGGATCGAGCGGCCGAACAGGTCCAGCGAGGAGTGCTCGGCGAACTCGGGGGCCAGGCCGGCCTGCATCTCGGGGGTGGCGACGCCGAAGCCGGGGGTGCGCAGCACCCGGTCGGCGGTGCCGTGGCCGAGCGCCAGCAGGAAGCCGGGCCCGGCCGGGGCGGCACCGCCCAGCTCGTGCGCCCGCGCGTACAGCGGGTACGGATCGGCCCTGCCCTCGCTGGTCAGAAGGTGCTCGACGATCGCCGCGCCGTCCATCCGCTGCTCCCCTCCCCGGCCGGTGTCCCGGGCCCGGACCGCTGCTTCCGGCTCGTGAACCACCGCCGGGCGCCCGGGAGTTCCCGGGGCACGGCCGGTTCGGGTCCGCGGCCCGGACCGGGAGCGCGGCCGGGTCGGGTCCGCTGTCCGGGCGCGCGGCCGGTTCGGGTCCGCGGCCCGGGCCGGAGCGCGGTCCCTCGGGCACGGCGGCGCTCGGTAGGGTGGGCGGCATGGAGATCTGGATCAACCCCCGCTGCGGCAAGTGCCGGTCGGCGCTGACCGAGCTGGAGGCCGCCGGGGCCAAGTACACCGTGCGGCGCTACCTGGAGGACCCGCCGAGCGCGGCCGAGCTGGAGGCGGTGCTGGAGCGGCTCGGCCTGGAGCCGTGGGACATCACGCGCATCGACGAGCAGGTCGCCAAGGACCTCGGGATGAAGCAGTGGACCAAGGAGCCCGGCGACCGGGCGCGCTGGATCGCGGCGATGGCCGAGCACCCGATCCTCATCCAGCGCCCGATCATCACCGCGGACGACGGCCACGCCGTCGTGGCCCGGACCCCCGAGGCGGTCAAGTCCGTCCTGCCGTAGCGCGGCCCGGCGCCCGGGCCGGTCAGTGGAGCATGGTGCGCTCCACCGGCCGGCCGGGGTGCCAGCTGAAGACCCACAGGTGGCCGTCGGCCAGGCCGGTGTGCACCACCTGCTCCAGGTCGAGCCGGAACGCGTGGAACGGGCCGGGCGGCGGCTCGGGCAGATCGGCGACGTAGGCGGTGAGCTCGGCCTCGTCGGTCAGCTCCACGGCGCGGCCGGACAGCTTGGAGTCGCCGCCCGCCATGGTCTCGTCGCCCGGGTGCGAGTGCAGCGCGAAGCGGCCGTCGCGCTGGAGGTCGCGGGCCTTCATCGAGCCGTACATCGACCCGAGCATCGCGTCGGCGCCGATGAAGTCGACCTCGCTGCCGCTCACCCGGGGCGATCCGTCCTTGCGCAGCGTCGCCAGGACGTGGTGCTTGTTGGCCTCGAACCGGGCCCGTACCAGGGGCGCGATGTCGGGGGCCTCCTGCTCGAAATCCTGCCAGGTAGCCATGGCGCCAGTCTGGCACCGGGTGCTGACAACCGCCCCGCCCGCCGCCCCCCGCCCGCCGCGAAGGCCTTGTCGGTGGGCGGTGCCAGACTGGCCGGGTGACCACCACGACCACGTACATCGCGTTCCTGCGGGCCATCAACGTCGGCGGCCGCACCGTGAAGATGGAGCGGCTGCGGGCGCTCTTCACCGAGCTCGGGCTGGCCGGCGTCCGCTCGTACATCCAGACCGGCAACGTGTTCTTCACGACGGACGAGCCGGACCGCGCCGCCCTCACCCGGCGCATCGAGCGGCACCTGGCGGAGTCGCTCGGCTACCCCGTCCCGGTGATGCTGCGCACGGTCGACGAGGTGGCCGCCCTGCTGGCGGCCGAGCCGTTCCGGGGCGTCGAGGTGACGCCGGACGTCCGGCTGGTGATCGCCTTCCTCTCCGAGCCGCTGCCCGCGGACCTCGCCGCGCCGCACACCTCGCCGAAGGGCGACTACGACGTGCTCGGGGCGGACGCCGGCGCCGCGTACGTCGTGGTGCACCTGAAGGACGGCAGGTGGGTCACCAACGACCTGTTCGACAAGCGCTACCAGGGCTCGGTCACCTCCCGCTTCCTGCACACCACGGAGAAGATCCTGGCCGCCGCCAGGAAATCCTGACCGACCGGCGGAACCGCCGGCCGCCCGGTGGTGTCCTGCTTCCCGGGGGGGAGGCGGGAACACCGGGCGGCTGGCGGCCGGAACCTGGACAGCCGGGCACGGCGCCGCCGACAATCGGGACATGACGCAGCCTGAGATCCGGACGCACGCCGTCCGGCCGTCCGAGGACGAACGGGACCGGGCCCTCGGGGTACTGCGCGACGGCGCGGGCAGCGGCCGGCTCTCGCACGACACCTTCCTCGGCCGGATGGAGGTCGTCCTCCAGGCCACCAGCCGCGCCGAGTTGGACGCCGTGATGGCCGACCTGCCCACCGGTGGCCCGGTGGAGCGGTTCGTGCTGCGGACGGTGGGCCGGATCTCCGCGTTCGGCGAGCGGATCGGCCGGGCCTGGCGCATCGAGAGGCTGCCCGGACTGAACCTCCCGCAGGCCGGCGCGACGCAGCTGACGATCGGTCGGATCCCCGGCTCCGGGCTGCGGCTGCACGACGCCTCGGTCTCCCGCCACCACGCCGAACTGCGGCACGAGGGCGGCGGCTGGGTGCTGTACGACCTCGGCTCGACCAACGGCACCCACGTGAACGGGCACCGCATCGCGGGCGGTGTCCGGGTGCGCCCGGGCGACCAGGTCCGGTTCGGCAACCTGGAGTTCCGCCTCGCGAACGGCTGAGCCCACGGCTGAGCCCACGCATGAGCGCACGGATGGGCGCACGGCGGGGCGCACGGCGGGGCCGGCGAGCCGCAGCGGTCAGTGCGGGAACTGCCGGGGCGGGCGGAGCTTCGGCAGCTCGTCCTGGAACTCCCCGACGACGGTGCTGATCTGCCGCGTCAGCACGGTGCGTTCGAGCCGGTCCAGGTAGCGGTGCTCGGCCGCCAGGGCCTCGACCGTGACTCCGAAGTAGATCGCCATCAGCGGGTTCACGAAGAGCTCGCCGTCCTTGGTGCGGTCGGTGAAGCGGACGTCGCCGAACTCGCCGCGCAGCGCCGCCGCCACCGAGCCGTTGACGATGCTGGGGTGCTCGGGGAACGCGGCCCTGGCGTGCTCGACGGCGTCCAGGTAGAGCGCGCCCTCGCGGCTGTCGCGGGGGACGGAGAAGGCGCCGAGGTAGCCGCCGGCCCGGTCGAGGGCGGCGAGGTTCTCCAGCACCAGCGAGTGGTTGACGCCGTGGTAGGCGTCGACACCGAAGCCCAGGCAGGCGACCAGGCGCTCCGGCACCTCGGTGAGGCCGGCCACCGCGCCGAGGCTGGCCATGTCCTCCTCGGGGGTGCCGAGCCCGGCCTCGTCGCCGCGCATCAGGATGTCGGTGCCGCCGTCGACGAGGAGGACCGCGTCGACGCCCAGGTGGCCGATGAGCAGCCGGTAGGCGTCGCGCAGCGGTTGGACGCCGACCGAGGGGAACGCCCAGACGGTGTCGGGCATGCCGTGCAGGTGCAGCCAGCGGGCGAGGGTGCGCTCCGGGAAGTAGCCCTCAGGGGCCGCGGTGTCCGGGCCGATCCTGGCCACGTCGGGCCCGAACCACACCTCGCCGGGCAGGCCGTAGAGGTGGGTGAAGGAGAGGTTGGCCAGGTGCACCTCCTTGCCGGCGGCGCGCAGGGCGAGCGCGATGGGGAGGCCGGCGTAGACGTCGAAGCCGCCGCCGGCGCCCGCGACGAGGATGCGGTCGGCGGCCAGCAGGCGGGTGATCAGCGGGGGTTGCAGCAGCGAGGTCACCGCCGGGACGGTAGCAGGCCCGTGCGACCGGGGCGCTGTCGGTGGCGGGTGCGAGGATGCGGGCATGACGCAGGAGACGCCGATGCCCGAGCTCGACCCCGAGGTGCTCAGCGAAGCCCGTGACCGGGCCCGCGAGTTGATCCGGTGCGGCTTCCAGGAGCCGGACGAGATAGCCGGGTCCCTGGCCGAACTCCTCGACGACCAGGGGCTGACGGAGGAGGAGGCGGAGCTGATCGTGGCTCCGCTCTGGGAGGAGCGGCTGGCCGAGCAGGCCGGCTGGCCCGAGGTCACCGACGTGGACCGGCTGGGCGCGGCCTTCGACGCGCTGGAGGGGGAGGGCGTCGTCGCGGCGATGGACTTCACCTGCTGCGCGAGCTGCGGCTACGCGGAGATCGGCGACGAGGCCGACGAGGACTCGCGCGGTTTCGTGTTCTTCCACCAGCAGGACACCGAACGCGCCGCCGCCGGGCAGGGTCTGATGCTGCGCTACGGCGGATTCCGGGCGGCCGGCGGGCCGGACGGGGAGGGCTCGGCGGACGCGGCGGCGCTCCGGACGGTGGGGATCGGGCGGGAGGTGGTGGCCGCGCTGACGGCGGAGGGCCTGTCGGTGGAGTGGGACGGCTCGCCGGACAGGGCGATCCTGGTCGCCCCGCTGGAGTGGCTGAACCGCCTGCCGGAGTAGCCGCCCACGCGTGCACCGCATGCCCGCGCGTGCCCCGCATGCCCGCGCCTACCCCCGCATGCCCAGGCGTGCCCCGCATGCCCGCGCCTACCCCCGCGTGCCCACGCGTGCCCCGCCTGCGCCGGGGCCCGTAGGCGGGTCACCGCATATGCCCGTGACACTGCCACGCGCGTAGATCGACGGCCTGCGAAAGGGCCCCGGGTTCAGTCGGGAAGGATCCCCCAGTCGCCCACCGGCCCCCACAGCGGCGAGGTGCAGCGCTCGTAGGTCGCCCGCCAGTGCGGCCAGGAGCGGGCCACGTCGTCGTCGCACTCGGCCAGCAGCCGGTCGACGACGGACGGCTCCACGCCCTCCAGCAGCCAGGCCAGCGCGTCGGCCGAGCCCGGGCCGTCGGCCGAGCGCAGCAGGGCCAGCAGCTCGGGCAGGCCGCCGACCCGCGAGTTGTCGGCGAACACCCCGGCCATCCGCGGGAGCAGCTGGCGCTCCTCGATCCGCAGGTGCGTCTCCAGCCGGGCCGCCAGGTCCTCGATCGCGTACGCCACCGGCCAGACGCTCCCGGTGTCCCGGCTGGCGATCCGGACCAGCGTGGTGACCCGGGTGAACGAGTGGTCGAGGTTGTGGTGGTCCGCCTCCAGCCAGTTGAGCAGCAGCCGCAGCTCGGGCGCGAAGCGGCGCACGATCGGCCAGATCCGGGTGTCCTGCTGCTCGTGGTGGCAGGTCAGCATCGCCGTCACGAAGTCCCAGTGCCGCAGCAGCGCCTCGCCCTTGGCGTCCTCGCCGGGCTGCAGCAGCCGCAGCGCGTTGGGCAGGCGGGCGAGGTCGCGGCGCAGCGCGGCGTGCACCAACCGCAGCCCGGCGAAGCGGACCGCCTGTGGCTCCTCGTCCTCGGTCCGCTCGGGTGCGGTGGCGGACGGCGGCGGCAGCAGGTGGATCGGCATGGCACTCTCTTCACGAATCGGCGGGTCGTGCGGATCACGGCCCCCGGAAGGCGGCCCCGTTCACTGTGCGTGCAGTCGATCAGAGGTGAATCAATGTCCGATTGACGCGCAGGTCACAGCCTTTTGCGCGGCCCGGCCGACGGCGGTGCCGCACGGCCGGGGAGAGTGCCGGATTAAAAGAACCGCCGGTGCCGGGGATCGCTCCCCCGCACCGGCGGTCGGTGTGTCCGCACGGACGGCGTCAGTCGGCCGCCGGGCCCGCCAGGTTCTTGGTGAGCCACTGCAGCGTGTCCGGGATCATCTTCTTGAAGTCCGAGGTCAGGTGCTTGCCGCCGGGCTGCTCGTAGTACTCGATGGCGACCGGCGGGGCGGCCTTGGCCACCCAGCTCTTGACCACGCCCTTCTCGTAGCCGTTGGCGCCGCCGGCGGTGACCAGCATCTTCACGTCGGCCTTGCCCTGGGTGACCAGCACGTCGGGGTTGTTGGCCATCCGCTCGGCGTCGTGGCCCTTCCACAGGTGGGAGTCCGGGATGAAGTAGCCGTCGATCGGGACGGCGGCCTTGTACACGTCGGGGTACTGGAGCGAGAGCTTGGCGCTGCAGAACCCGCCGGTGGAGGCGCCCATGATGCCCCAGCTGTCGCGGCCCTTCAGGGTGCGGAAGTTGGCGCGGACCCAGTCCGGGATGTCCTGGGCCATCCAGGTCGCCATCTTGGGCTGGCCGGGGATGTCGGAGCAGTCCAGCGCGTTGTTCTCGTCGCTGTTGAAGTTCTGCACCGGCATGATCATGATGAACGGGTGGGCCTTGCCGGCCTTGACCAGCTGCTCGTCCTCCTCCTGGATCGGCAGCTGGTTGTCGGTCCAGGTGTTGTAGCCGTTGCTCTGGCCGCCCGCGTAGAGGGTGAGCACCGGGAAGCCGGTCTTCGCGTACTTGGGGTCGTTGTACTCGGGCGGCAGCCAGACCCACACCTGACCGGTGACGCCGGACTTCGGGCCGGCCAGCTTGGTCATCATGATCGGGCCGGCGGCGGTGTCGCGGACCTTGGTCAGCGAGGGCTGGCCGGTCGGCATCTGGACCTTGCCGCCCGAGGCCGGGGCCGCGCCGGTCGGCGCGGGGGCGCCGGTGGCGGCGGCCGGGTCGCCGGGGACCGAGCTCGTGCCGGCCGCGCTCGGGGTGCCGGCCGCCTTGGCACTGTCCCCCTTCCCGCCACCGGAGCTCCCGCAGGCGGCGAGCGAGGCAGCCAGGGTGAGCACGGCGGCACCGGTCAGGACGGCGCGGGAACGGGACGACTGCCTAAGCACGGTGAGGACTCTCCGACCGATGACGCGCCCGGGCCGGCTGGCCGGGCGGCGGCCCCCGGGTGGGGCCGGACAGGCCCGGGGGCGCCTCGGCGCGGCCCCCGGAAGTGCGGCTCGCCGCAGCGCGCCGTCCTGCGATCTTATGACGTGGGCCGGGGCGGGCCGGTTGCGCGTCGGCCACCGGAAATCCAATGTTTGTTCGCGATCAGGTAAAACCCCTCACATGTCCCGTGCGGCCCCCGCCGGACGGCGGGGTGCACAGCGGACAATGCGCCGGGCGACGCGATCTTTGGGTCCTTGCACCAGTGACGGCGGCCCCGCCGATCGGCGACGATCGGCTCAGAACCGAGCCGGCTCGGACCCGAGAACGAGGAGCGCCGCCATGTCCCAGCAGACCGCCGCCGACACCGGAACCGCCGCCGGCACCGGGACCGCCCTCGTCACCGGGACCGCCGTCGTCACCGGAGCCGGCAGCGGGGTCGGCCGGGCCGTCGCGGTCGAGCTGGCCGCCGCCGGCTGGCGGCTGGTCCTGGCCGGGCGCCGCGAGGAGCCGCTGCGGGAGACCGCCCGGCTGGCCGGCGGCCCGGCCGCCGTCGTGCCGACCGACGTCACCGACCCGGCGGCGGTGGACGCGCTGTTCGCGGCCGCCGCCGAGCGCTTCGGCCGGGTGGACCTGCTGTTCAACAACGCGGGCGGCTTCGGCCCGGCCGTCCCGGTGGACGAGCTGGCGGTGGACGCCTGGCGCGCGGTCGTCGACCTCAATCTGACCGGCGCCTTCCTCTGCGCCCGGGCCGCCTTCCGGCAGATGAAGGCCCAGGACCCGCAGGGCGGCCGGATCATCAACAACGGCTCGATCTCCGCGCACGTCCCGCGCCCGCACTCGATCGCGTACACCGCGACCAAGCACGCCGTCACCGGGCTGACCAAGTCGCTCTCGCTGGACGGCCGCCCGTACCGGATCGCCTGCGGGCAGATCGACATCGGCAACGCGGCCACCGACATGACGGCGGCGATGAGCGCCGGGGTGCGGCAGGCGGACGGGCGGATCGCGCCGGAGCCGACGATGGACGTGGCCGACGTCGCGCGCACGGTGCGGCACATGGCGTCGCTGCCGCTGGAGGCGAACGTGCAGTTCGCGACGGTGATGGCGACCACGATGCCGTACATCGGACGCGGCTGACCCACCACTGTCACGTCACTCGTCACTCGTCACGCGTCACTCGTCACTCGTCACTCGTCACTCGTCGTGCGAGTGGCGGTAGCGCAGCTCCCCGCCCTCCCCGCCCAGCCGGTAGACGCTGGTGGTGGGCCAGTACTCGCCGCTCTCGGCGCTGGGCAGCCGGACCCGCAGGAGCATGCGCAGCGAGGGCGGCGGGGCGGCGGCGTTGACGCGTTTGCGGTGGCCGTCCCAACGCCCGCCGCAGAGTTCGACGTCGAGGACGACGGGGGTGGTGCTCATCCCGCGATGGTGCCAGCGCTTTCGCCCGAAACGGGGGTTTGAAACAGTCGGTCCACCCGCAGGAGGGATCCCCGTCACACCGCGCTGACGCGGCCGACGGGGATCCCCGACCCGCTACGGCCGCCAGGTGTCGTTCAGCGCGACCGTCCCCGAGGAGGGCACCGTCGCCGTCCGGTTGGCGCCGGACTCCCAGGTCACCGCCCCGCTCGCGTCCTTGCGGACGTACTTGTACTGGAAGGACGTGCCGGCCGGCAGGGACAGCGCCAGCGACCAGACCGGGTAGCCGGAGGACGAGAGCGGCAGCGCCTTGGCCGGGTCCCAGGCGCCCAGCGCCGGGTTGTCGCCGACGACGTAGACGTTCTGGCCGTACGAGGTCGTCGCGTTGACGTTGAACGACGCGCCGGAGGCGTTCGTCCCGGACCGGACGTACAGCGCGACCGCGTCGCCCGCGCCGACCGTCGCGGTGAACTGCCCGTTCGCGCCGACCTGGTAGGTCGGGCCGGTGCAGCCGCCGCCCGGCTGCGGGTCGCCGTGCTGGACGTCGCAGTAGGTGCCGGCGGGCAGGCCGGTCTGGAAGGTCTGGGTGATCGCGCCGGTCTCGTGGTTGATCGCGACGTAGCCCCGGTTGCCGCGGCCGAAGGCGATCGCGTTGTTGCCGTTGGACCACCAGTCGGTGACGCCGGTGCCGGCGACGGCGTTGCGGAAGCCGACCATGTTGGCGATCTGCCGCCAGGCGTGGGTGCAGTTCCAGCCGTCCTGGTAGCAGGCGTTCACGGTGCCGCCGTTGGGCGGGCCGTCGTCGTTGTTGGTGAACGCGTAGCCGGAGTAGACGTTGGGCGAGCCGTAGGTCGAGGCGAGCAGGAACACGTTGGCCAGCGTGTAGGTGTTCCCGTAGGTGTAGTTGAGGGTTGAACCGTTGCGCTCGGTGTCCCAGTTGTCGATGAAGCTGCGCGCCTGGCCGCTCGGCAGGTAGCCCCAGGAGGCGCCCCAGCCGTTGAGGTTGGCGAGCTTGTCGCCGGTGAAGACGCGCTTGAGGTCGGTGCCGACGCGGAACTCGTCGACGTCGCCGTTGCCGGTGTACTCGGACGGCTGGATCGGCTCGCCGGCTCCGTAGATCACCTCCTGCACCCAGAAGGCGTTGGGGTTGGCCATCTTCGCCTTGATCGCGGCCAGGTCGGAGGCGGCGATGTGCTTGGCGGCGTCGATCCGGTAGCCGTCGACGCCGAGCGAGGCCAGGTCGTCCATGTAGTGCGCGATGGTCTGCTGGACGTACGCGCTGCCGGTGTCCAGGTCGGCGAGGTTGACCAGCTCGCAGTCCTGCACGTTGGTGCGGTCCTGGTAGTTGCTGACCGGCTGGCGGCAGGTGTGGAAGTCCTGGTCCTGGTAGACGCCGGGGTAGGTGTACTTGGTGTAGGCGGTGCCGCCGGTGCCGGTGCCCGAGCCGGCCGTCATGTGGTTGATCACCGTGTCGGCGACGACCTTGACGCCGGCCGCGTGGCAGGTGTCGACCATGTTCTTGAACGAGGTCCGGTCACCGAGCCGTCCGGCGATCCGGTAGCTGACCGGCTGGTAGGAGGTCCACCACTGCGGGCCCTGGATGTGCTCCTGGGGCGGCGAGACCTCGACGAACCCGTAGCCCTTCGGGCCGAGGGTGCTGGTGCAGGCCTGGGCGACGGAGTCGAAGCGCCACTCGAAGAGGGTCGCGGTGACGTCCTTGCCGTTGTCGGCGGGCGGGGCGGCCTGGGCGGTGGGGGCGCCGAGGCCCGCGGTGAACGAGAGCGCCAGCGCCGCCGAGGCGGCGAGCGCTCCGGCCGCGCGGGCGGGCCGGCGGGTCCCCCCGGCCGAAGGCCGGGGGAGGGTGGGGGCGGTGGTGACCACGTCGTCTCCAAGGGGGGCGGCTGGGGTGGGGCAGCCAAGGTGCAGGAAGTTTCTGTAACTTGCCGGAAACTTGCAGCGAACTTAGAGCCGCCGGGAGACACCGTCAAGGCACGGGACGAAACGTTTCCGCATCAGTAGCCGCAGCCGTCGGAGAACCGGGACACGACGAGGGCCCGGCAGCCGCCTCGGCTGCCGGGCCCCGCCTACCGACCGAAGGTCAGCCGGTCTGGATGGAGGTGTCGTCGATCACGAAGCTCGTCTGCAGCGAGGCGTCCTCGGTGCCGGTGAACTTCAGCGTGACGCTCTTGCCCGCGTACGC
>NZ_JBHYWI010000038.1:0-87406 GCF_042751525.1 Kitasatospora sp. NPDC059408 | reverse complement strand
TCCGACAGGAGGCCGTCCACGCCCTCCCGGTCGGTGGTGTGGTCGTCCGCGAAACGACGGTCACCCGTCGCGTCCGGCACGTGCTTCACACAGACGACGATCCTCAAGGTCATGAGCGGTTCTCCTGTCACGGGTGCACTGGATCCTTGGCCTCAGGTCATGCCGAGGGTACTGAGTGCCAATCCCGGCCCGGCCGCGCCATGCGCCCGCAAGCGCCACCTGGACCGGCATGCCGTGTCGGCTCTCTTCGACTGGCGTCAGAGGCTCCGGGACGACAATACGGCACTCAGTACCCCTCGTAAAGGAACTCAGTACCCTTCACGGTGGCCCGGGGCCCTCGGGCCGTCCTGCGGCGCCGGTCCGCCCAGGGCCACGGCGGCCTCGCCGGTGTGGACGCGGAAGGTGAGCGACTCCTGGAGGTACAGCCGGACGGAGTCGGCGTCGTGGGAGAGGTAGCCGACCGAGACGTCCTGGCCGAGGACGAGTTCGAAGTCGCCGCCGCGGGCGGAGAGCAGGAGGGCGCCCTCGATGGCGGGGGCCCAGATGATCTCGCCGTCCAGGAGCCGGGCGAGGTGGTTGTGGACGGGGTAGCCGTGGTCGCTGGTCTCGTTGACGGCGGTGAACGCGTCCGCGCCGAGGAGCAGCGAGTACGGGCCGCCGACGCCCGCGAGGCGCAGCGCCGTGAGGGCGCGGCTGACGGCATTGGGGTAGTCGCGGACGTCGGCCGGGAGCGGGACGGGCGGGTTGGTGGCGGCGGCGCGGATGCCCTCGATGGCGGCGGCCCGGTAGCCCTCGAAGACGGCGCGGTCCTCGGCGAGGGCGAGGGTGCGGGCGGCGTCCTTGACCGGCTGCCAGTCGGAGTCGCGGGCGCCGCGCTCGACGTCGTCGACGGCCTCGCGCGCGACAGTGAACGGGACGCGGAGCTCGACCACCGGCCGGGCCTCGCGGGCGTGGGCCAGGACGCCGTCGGCGGGCGGGTCGATCGCGGCGAGGTGGCCGGTGCCGACGGCGGCCAGCCCGGCGCCGTCGGGGCCGCGCAGGTCGACGGCGCGGCGGCCGGCGACGTGCAGGGTGAAGGTCTGGCGGGCCTCCTCCTCGATCTCGGCCCAGGCGGCGGCGGAGACGGGGGCGAGGTCCCGGTGCAGGTTGTCCATGGTGCGAAGGTCCTTGTCAGGGGGTCCGCTTGAGGCTGCCGATGCCGAGCGAGCCGTCCCCCGGGACGGCGCCCGGCCCGGGCGGCGGGGGCGGAGGGGTGTCGAGGAAGTCGGCGGTCGGGACGAAGAACAGCGAGCCGGTGACGGCGGTGGAGAAGTCGAGCAGCCGGTCGGTGGTGCCGGGCGGGCGGCCGACGAACATGTTGCGCAGCATCTCCTCGGTCACCTCGGGGGTGCGCGCGTAGCCGATGAAGTAGGTGCCGTACTCGCCGCCGCGCTCGAAGGAGCCGAACGGCATGTTGAAGCGGACGATCTTCCGCTCCCCGCCGTCCGGCCCGGTGAGGACGGTGAGCGCGACGTGCGAGTCGGCGGGCTTGACGTCGTCGTCGAGCTCGATGTCGCCGAGCTTGGTGCGCCCGACCGCCCCCTCCTGCTCCTCGGTGCTCAGCGCGTTCCACTTGTCGAGGTCGTGCAGGTACTTCTGGACGACGACGTAGCTGCCGCCGGCGAAGCCCGGGTCCTCGTCGCCGACCAGCGCGGCGGTCTCGGCGGCGCGGCCCTCGGGGTTCTCGGTGCCGTCGACGAAGCCGAGCAGGTCGCGGTCGTCGAAGTACTGGAAGCCCAGGACGGAGTCGACGACGGCGGCCGCGCCCGCGAGGCGCTCGGTGAGCCGGGCGGCGAGCTCGAAGCAGAGGTCCGTCCGCTCGGCCCGCACGTGCAGCAGGAGGTCGCCGGGGGTGGCCGGGGCGCGGTGGCGGGCGCCGGCCACCTCGCGGAACGGGTGCAGCCCGGCCGGCCTCGGGCCCGCGAAGAGCCGGTCCCAGGCGTCCGAGCCGATGCCGGTGACGCAGGTCAGACCACCCTCGGGAGCGCGGAAGCCGACCGAACGGCGCAGTCCGGCGAGGTCGGGCAGGAGGGCGCGGACGGTGTCCTCGCCGCCGGGGTGCACGGTGAGCACGAGGAAGACGGCCGCGCCGGTCAGCGGGGACAGGACGGCTTGCGGCTCGGGCGGCTCGGGCTGCATGGGCGGTTCCCTCCGGGGGACGTCAGGAAGGCGCCGTCAGGAAGGCGCGAATCTGATCATTCGTACGATTACACCGCAGAGCGGGAGGATCGGCGCGGGCGGCGCGCACCCGGGCGCGGGGCCGGCCGTCGAACCTTCGATCTGTCGCGGTTCCCGCGTCCCGCGCCCTGCTTCCGGCGTCCACTTCCCGCTTCGCGCCGGGCCGCGGGTCCCCCCGACAATGGGATGAGAGCTCCCGAAGGGCGGCGAACCGATGGCGCCGTACATCGCGGTGAGCGCGCTGAGCCACGAGGGCCTGGTGCGCGAGCACAACGAGGACAGCCTCACGATCGGGCCGTGGACGCTCTGCGCCACGGTGACCACCAACCCGCAGACCCTGCTCTTCCCGTTCGGCCCGCCCTGCGTCGTCGCGGTCGCCGACGGCCTCGGCGGCCACCCCGGCGGCGAGGTGGCGAGCGCGCTGGTGGCCCGCCGGCTCGCCGCGGACGGTCCCGGGCTCGGCGACGAGGAGGCGGTCCGCGAGGAGCTCCAGGAGTGCAACCGCGCCGTCTACGCGGCCGCCGCCGAGGAGCCGGAGCTGGCCGCGATGGGCACGACGGTGGCCGGCCTGGTGCTGCTGCCCGAGCGGGCGGTGGCGTTCAACGTCGGCGACAGCCGGGTCTACCGGGTCACCGCGGACGGCCTGCGGCTGGTGAGCGTGGACGACAGCCCGCCGCTGCCGCCAGGCCGGCGCACCACCTCGATGGTCACCCAGACGCTGGGCGGCTCGCTCGGCCTGACCTTCGTCGAACCGCACGTGCGGACGGCCCCGCTCGCCGCCGGCGACCGCTACCTGGTGTGCAGCGACGGGCTGACCGACCCGGTGCCCGAGGAGGAACTCGCCGACCTGCTGGCCCGGGCCTCCGGGGACTCGGACCGGTCGGACGGGAAGGCGGCGTTCGAGCTGTGGCGGGCCGCGATCGAGGCCGGCGGGCCGGACAACATCACGCTGGCGCTGGTGCGGATCGGCGGGTGACCGGGCGCGGAGCGAAACGGCGAAGCCGTGGTGACGATCCGTCACCACGGCTTCACTACAGGCGAGTTGATGCCTACTTGCGGAGCAGCAGGATCGCGCCCGCGGTCACCAGTCCGACCACGACGGCGGCCGCGCCGTACGCCAGGCGGTGCGCCCGCACCACCGGCAGGAAGCGGTCCACGGCGTAGCGGCCGGGGCCGGTCAGGGCGAGCGCGGCGGCGCCGGCCGTGAGCAGCAGCTCGTACTCGTTGCCCTTCGGCAGGAAGAAGCCGCCGCCCCAGGTGACGGCTATCGCGTTGACCATCGTGCCGAGGATCGCGGCGCCGGCCAGCGGGGTGAGCAGGCCGATCGCGAGCGCGAGGCCGCCCGCCGTCTCGGTGAGGCCCGCGACGACGGCCATGGCGTTGCCCGCCGGGTAGCCGCTCGCGGTGAAGAACTGGCCGGTGCCGTCGATCCCGCCGCCGCCGAACCAGCCGAACAGCTTCTGGCTGCCGTGCGCGGCCATGGTCAGTCCGAGCACGAGGCGCAGGAGCAGGAGCCCGGCGTCGTAGGCGTGCGGGGAGGTCTCCGCCGGCCCGGAGGTCACCCGGTTCGAACGGGCGGAAGTGGTGGGGGCGGTCGTGCTCGGGCTGCTGCTCGGCATGCGCGTCTCCATCGATGGGGGGTCGGTCGCGGGGCGGGTGTGGTGATGCGGCCGAGCTCGGACACCCCGCTTTGTTTAACGTTGAACCGGCCGCTCCTCGACCGTACCTTGGAGTTCGAATTTGAACAACTGACGGCGCGCCGACAACTCGCGGGCCCGGCCCTGCGCGGGGCAGGGTGGAGGCATGGCTGAAAGCGCGCACCACGAACTGGCCGCGATTCCCGGCACGCCCTACCCCGAGGCCCTCGCCGCCTTCGGCGAGCAGGTCCGGCTGATCGGCCCCGGCCAGTGGGACGCCCCCACCCCGTGCACCGACTGGTCCGTCCGCGACCTCGTCAACCACCTCACCGGCGAGCAACTGTGGATCCCCGAACTGCTGATGGGCGCCACCGTCGCGGAGGTCGGCGGCCGCTTCGACGGCGACGTCCTCGGCGACGACCCGGTCGCCGCGTGGACGGCCGCCGCCGACGCCGCCAGGCACGCCTTCGCCGTCCCCGGCGCCACCGGGCTCACCGTCCACCTGTCGTTCGGGGACGTCTCCGGGCAGTACTACCTGGACCAGGTCACCACCGACCTCGTCATCCACGCCTGGGACCTCGCCGAGGGCATCGGCCACCCGACCCGGCTGCCCGCCGGCCTCGTCGACTTCGCCCTCGCCGCACTCGGCGGCTACGGCGACCTGTCGGGCACCGGCGCGTTCGCCCCGCCCGTCCCCGTCCCGGACGACGCGGACCCCCAGACCCGCCTGCTCGCCCTCACCGGGCGCCGCGACCACCCCTAGGAGGCCGATGACCTGCGGATTCGCCGTCCACGCCAGCCGATGCCGGACACTGGAGGTAGCCAGGGGGACGTTTCCGTGCGAGAGGCGGGCGTGCCATGCGCAGGCCGGACATCCTCGGCGAGTTCACCGCCGACCACCGGGCGGTCGCCGAGCTGCTCACCCGGATCGAGTCCGCGCCCGACGGCACCGCCGAGCGCACCGACCTGCTGGCGACGCTCACCGACCTGCTGTTCACCCACTGCGCCGCCGAGGAGGAGCACCTCTTCCCGGTCGTCCAGCACGACGTGCCCGACGGCGGGGCGCTGGTCTTCGGCTGCATCCACGACCACCTGGCGATCGGGCAGTACCTGTCCGACCTGCAGGGACTCTCCCCCGGCGACCCCGCCTTCGCCACCCTCCTCGGCGGACTCGCCGACACCGTCCGGCGGCACCACGCGACCGAGGAGAAGCAGCTCTTCCCCGCCGCCCGCAAGGCCCTGCCCGCCGCGGCCCGCGCGGCGCTCGGCGAGCGGCTGCGGGCCGACCGCGAGGAGATCGCCGAGGCCGGCCCGGCTAGCCCTTCGGGCTGATCACCGCGAACCGGCCGCCCGCCGGGTCCTGGAGGCGGGCCACCCGCCCGTACGGGGAGTCGAAGGCGGGGCCGAGCGCCGAACCGCCCAGCTCTTCGGCCATCACGATCGCCCGGTCGGTGTCCTCGACGGAGAACGACACCTCCCAGTGCGGCGGCGCACCCGCCGGGCCGCCCGCCTGCTCCTTGGCGAGCGCCGCGACGCTGTGGCCCTCCGCCCGCAGCACCACCCGGTCGTGCTCCCAGCGCACGTCGAACCGCTCCGGGTCGCGGCCGTCCCAGCGGAACACCTCGCCGTAGAACAGGGCCGCGGCGAACGGGTCCGGGGTGCGCAGCTCGATCCAGACCGGGGCGCCCGGCAGGTCCAGCCGCCGGGCCCGGCCCGGCGGGCCCTCCCAGATGCCGAACGCGGCGCCGACCGGGTCCGCGGCGAACGCGATCCGCCCGACGTCGAAGGCCAGCGGCCCGACGGCCAGCGTGGCCCCGCGCTCGCGCACCGCGTCGGCGGCGGCGTCGGCGCTCTCCGTCCCGAAGTAGCTCGTCCACGCGACCGGGATCGCCCAGCCGCCGCCCGCGACACCCAGCCCGGCCACCGCCTCGCCGCCGACCACCGCGTGCACGTAGGGGCCGAAGCGGTCCGGCCCGGGCTCGAACTCCCAGCCCAGCAGCGGCCCGTAGAACGCCTGCGCGTCCCCCAGGTCCCGGGCCGTCAGGCTCACCCAGCACGGAACGGCCGCCACGCAGCGCACCCGGGCGGTCTCACCGCTGCCCATCGCGGACCTCCTCGCCACCACCCGGCCGCCGGGCCCCTCCCGACACCCGCGGCCCACCGGCCGCCCGGGACGCCCACAGCCTAGGCCGACGGACGTACCCCCGCCCGGCCCGACACGGCCGCGTTCAGCGCACCCAGTTCTTGAGCGGCTCGGTGTCCAGGGAGATGCCGACGGGCTCGGGCAGATCCACGGTCTTGCCGAAGGGGAGGATCTGGACGGTCTCGTAGCGGACGCCGTCGGGCTGGCTGTAGACCTTGACCTCGGCGCTGTCCCGGTCGATCAGCAGGTACAGCGGGATGCCGCTCTCGGCATAGGCACGGGGCTTGTCGATGCGGTCACGCTGATTGGTGTCGGAGTCGAACGAGGTGACCTCCGCGACCATCAGCACCTCGTCCGTCACGGCCCAGTCCCCCTGCCCGACAAAGGCGTCGGCATCAGCGAGCGTGCCGTCCGGACGGGCGTTGCCGCCTCGGTAGCCCTGAAGTTTCAGGCCCTGATCGTGCAGGTAGAGCTCCGGCCGGGCTTGGATGCAGATCCGCACGAGCCACTGAACGATACGGCCGTGATCGCCGTCTGGCACCGGCTTGATCCCCAACTTCCCGTTGATGAACTCTGGCCGGATGCCTTCGACGGTCCGGGCCAGGGCACGAGCGAACTCCTCGAACTCCTCGGGCAGCATCAGCGGGCGGTCGGAGATTGCGGTCACGGACTTTCCTCCCTCGCCTGGGCACCCCCCGATTCAACGATCACACCGGCGGGTTGGTTACGGGCTGTCTGACCTTCTGACCATAGCCCTCGTCGACTGTGATGCAGGTCACATTCGATGGCGAAATATCCGGGGACGGAATCCCCGTTTGGACTCTCGTAGGCAGAAGCGGGGAGAAGTTCCCCGGTATCCTGATGAGGAGCAGTCGTCGTGACCACCGCCGCCACCAAGCCGGCCCGTTCCGCGGAGAGCGTCCGGGCGCCCAAGTTGCGTGCCGATGCCACCCGGAACCGGGAGCGGATCGTGCTGGCGGCCCGGGACGCGTTCGTCGAGCACGGTGCCGAGGTGCCGCTGGACGAGATCGCGAAGCGGGCGGGGGTCGGCAACGCCACGCTGTACCGGAACTTCCCGGACCGCACGTCGCTGATCAAGGCCGTGGCGCTGCTCGTCAAGGGCCGCATCCTGGCCCTCGCCGAGACGGCGGCCGCCGAGGCGGACGCGGACGGCGGCACCGGCCCGTTCGACGCGCTCCAGCGGTTCGCGCACGCGACCGTCGAGGAGAAGGTCGGCGCGCTGTGCACGGTCTTCGGCACCCGGGTGGACCCGTTCGACCCGGACGTCGTCGAGATCCGCGACCGGATGCGCGCGGCCGTCGGCGGCCTGCTGGAGCGGGCCCGCGCGGCGGGCGAGCTGCGGCCGGACGTCGACCACGGCGACCTGTTCATCGCGATCGCCCAGCTCTCCCGTCCCCTGCCGAACACCTCCTGCCGGATGCTCGACGACTTCGTGCACCGGCACCTCCAGCTCTTCCTGGACGGCCTGCGGGCACCCGCCCGTTCGGTCCTGCCCGGCCGGCCCGCCACCTTCGAGGACTTCCAGGCCGCCCACCACTGATCCGTTCCGACCCCCAGAGCCCCACGCCCCCGACCGACCGGAGCCCCCAGGCCGCGAGGCCTGACCCCGGCATGCCCGCGTACGGCGCCGACTCGCGCGCGCCGTAAGCCCGTCGACCCCTCTCCCGCCCCGCACGCACCCGTGAAGTGAGTACCGCCATGCCCGAAACCGACGCCCGCCCGGCGACGCTGCCCGATCCCAGGCGCTGGAAGGCGCTGATCTTCATCGGCCTCGCCCAGCTGATGGTCGTCCTCGACGCGACCATCGTGAACATCGCCCTGCCGTCCGCCCAGCGCGACCTCGGCATATCCGACGGCAACCGCCAGTGGGTCATCACCGCCTACGCCCTGGCCTTCGGCGGCCTCCTGCTGTTCGGCGGCCGGATCGCCGACCTGTGGGGCCGCAAGCGCACCTTCATCGTCGGCCTGACCGGCTTCGCCCTCGCCTCCGCGCTCGGCGGCGCCGCGGCCAACACCGCGATGCTGCTCGGCGCCCGCGCCCTCCAGGGCGCGTTCGGCGCGCTGCTCGCGCCCGCCGCGCTGTCCCTGCTCGCGGTGACCTTCACCGAGGCCAAGGAGCGCGCCAAGGCCTTCGGCATCTACGGCGCGATCGCCGGCGGCGGCGGCGCCATCGGTCTGATCCTCGGCGGCCTGCTCACCGAGTACATGAACTGGCGCTGGACCTTCTTCGTCAACATCCCGTTCGCGATCATCGCCGCCGCGGGCGCCGTCCTGGTGATCCGCGAGCCCGCCGAGGGCCGCAACCGCAACCGCCTGGACGTCCCGGGCGTGCTGCTGGTGACCACCGGCCTGGTCTCCCTGGTCTACGGCTTCACCCGCGCCGAGACGAGCGGCTGGACGGCCGGCAGCACGCTGGGCCTGTTCGTCGCCGCCGCCCTGCTGCTGACCGCGTTCGTCATGGTCGAGCGCCGGGTGAAGGCCCCGCTGCTGCCGCTGCGCGTGGTGCTCGACCGCAACCGCGGCGGGGTCTACCTGTCGCTCGGCATGGCCGTGATCGGCATGTTCGGCCTGTTCCTGTTCCTGACCTACTACCTGCAGATCGTGCTGGGCTACAGCCCGGTCCTGACCGGCGTCGCGTTCCTGCCGATGGTGGCGGGCATGATCACCGGCTCGACCCAGATCGGCGCCCGGCTGATGACCAGGGTCCCGGCGCGCTTCCTGATGGCGCCCGGCTTCCTGGTCGCCTCGATCGGCATGCTGATCCTCACCCAGATCGGCCTGGACTCCTCCTACCCGGTCCACATCCTGCCCGGCCTGATCCTGATGGGCCTCGGCATGGGCACCGCGTTCATGCCGGCCATGAGCCTCGCCACGCACGGCGTGCAGCCGCGCGACGCGGGCGTGGCCTCGGCGATGGTCAACACCTCGCAGCAGGTCGGCGGCGCGATCGGCACCGCGCTGCTGAACACCATCGCGGCCAGCGCCACCACCGGCTGGCTGGCCTCGCACCTGACCGCCGCCGCCGCGGCCGACCCGGCCGCCGCCAAGGTGCTGCAGTTCCAGGGCATGGTGCACGGCTTCTCGACCGCGATCTGGGTGTCCTTCGGGATCCTGGTGGCGGCCTCGGCCGTGGCCTTCACCTTCGTCAACGCGGGCCGTCCCGGCGCGACGAGCGGCTCGGCCGCCGGTGCCGAGGAGGCCGTCGAGGTGCCGGTGCTGGCGCACTGACCCCCGGCCCCGAGGGGCGGAACTCCGGGTGCGTACGCGGCCCGTCCGGTGTCTCACGGCACCGGGCGGGCCGTTCGCCGTCCTTCTCGCCGTTCCGCGCCGACCGGGCGCCCGGTGCACCCGGGCAGCCCCCGCCCCCTCGAAGCGGCGGCCCCGATCGACGAGAATGACGGGTACCGCGAGATGTCCGCGGGCCGCCGTCACCGGTCCGGCCCCCGGTCCCCCACGCCAGCGGGAGGACATCGTGCACGACCGCACCGAGCAGCTCTCCGACAGCAGGTACCTGCTGCTCACCACGTTCGGCGACGACGGCAGCCGCCTGGAGTCGCAGATCTGGGTGGTCGCCGACGGCCCGGCCCTCGGGGTCTGGACGCCGGCCCACTCGGGCGCGGCCGAGCGGATCCGGCACCACCCCAGGGTGCTGGTCGGCCCCTGCGACGCCCACGGGCGCCCGACCGGCCGCCGGATCCCGGCCCGCGCGCGGGTCTGCGACGCGGACTCCACCGCGCGCTACCGCACCTCGCTGATCAACAAGTACGGCCTGACGGCCCTGCTCGTACTGGCCCGCAGCCGCTTCCGGGTCGGACTCGCGGGGACGGTCGGCATCCGGATCACGATCGACGAGCTGGAGCAGCGGCTGGTCGGGCCGGAGTGGCAACTGCCGACGACGTACTGCCCGAACTGAACCCGCGCCCAACCGAACCCGCGGCGGACTGAACCTGCGTCGGACACGGCTTCGGCCGCCCCCTCGCGAGGGCCCGGGTTCAGTCCCCGTCGTCGGGCGCCCGGGCCAGGTCCCCGGGCTCGCAGGCCTCCCGGCCGGTCGCCACGTGCACGACCCGGACCGCCCGCTCGGGACCGCCCGGCACGACCCGCTGCTCGTGCCCGCAGCGCGGACAGATCAGCGGGATGCGCGGCCGGTTCGGATCCCGTTCGCCTTCCCGGGGGTGCCCCCGCGCGTCTCCGCGGGAACCCGGGCCGCCGCCGGGGCCGGTCACGTCAGCGGGTGGGTCGGGATCGGACTGACGTCCTGGATCTCGCCGTGGGCCTTGGTCAGGAGCTGCGACGCGAGGTCGTTGAGCGCCCGGGCCCCCGCGATCTCCTCGCCGACCCGCAGCTGTTCCGGGTCCGAGGGGTGGCGGCTGCTGTAGCCGTGGGCGCGCACCTCGCTGCCGTCGCTCAGCCGGAGCAGGGCGGCGGCGGTCGTCCGCGGGCCCTCCTCGCGGAACTCCATCTCGATGTGCCAACCGACCAGAGTCTGCATGGCGGATCACCTCCATCGGTTACTCCTCCAGAGTGCGCCGCACCCGGCGTCCGCACCAGGCCAGAGCGGTCCGCACCCGGCGTCCGCACCAGGCCAGAGCGGTCCGCACCCGGCCGGAGCGGTCCGGAGCGATCCGGGGGGCGAGTTGAACACGTTCAACTCGGCGGCGTAGAGTCGCGGCTGCGAGTAAGTTTGAACACGTTCAAGGAGGTGCCCGGTTGTCCGGGACGGGGATGTCAGGGATGGGGAGGGGCACGACCGAGCTGGTCGACCTGGTGATCCTGCTCGGCATGGGCGCGGTCGTCCCGCTCGGCCTCGGCCTGATCGGCGGGCCCGGGCTCGCCCGCGTCCGCCGGCTCTGGCCGCTCGCCGCCGTCCCCGGGGCCCTGTCGCTCTGGCTCCCGCGCGGCGGGTTCGCGGCCGGGTGCGCCGTGCTGTACCTGCTCGGCACGCTCGCCGTCGCCGCCCACGCGCCGCTGCGGCTGGCCCGCACGCGTTCGCTCGCACCGCGCGAGATCGCCGTCCTGATGGCGCTCGCCACGCCCTCGGTGGCCGGGACGGCCCTGGTCGCCGAGCGCGCCGGGTACCCGCTGTTCGGCTTCGAGCCGCACGTCCTGGCCCTGACCGTCCCGCACTTCCACTTCGCCGGGTTCACCGCCGCCCTGGTCGCCGGGCTCGTCTGCCGGGCCGCCGCGCCGGACTCCGTGGCGGCCCGCGCCGCCGCGCTCAGCGTCCCGGCGGGCACGCTGCTGGTCCTCGCCGGCTACTTCCTCGGCGCCTGGGTGCAGTTCGCCGGCGCCGTCGTCCTCACCACCGGCATGTGGCTCGTCGGCCTCCTCACCTGGCGCGAACTGCGCACCCGCACGGCCGACCCGGTCACCGCCCGCCTGCTCGCCGTGTCCTCGGCGGTCCTCGCGCTCACGATGCTGCTCGCCCTGTGGTGGGCCCTCGGCCAGGCGTCCGGGCTGCCCCACCCCACGCTCACCTGGATGGCCGCCACCCACGGCGTCGGCAACGCGCTGGGCTTCGCCCTGTGCTCGCTGCTCGCCTGGCGCCGGCTGCAGGCGGAGACACCACCGCCGCTGCGCACCGACCTCCCGCTCACCACCCACCGATGAACGAGGGCCACCCGTGGACGACCTCAGCTACCCCGAAGCCGGCGCCAGCTCGACCGGTCAACTGCCCGACGGGTACAACCACTTGACGCACCGCGTGCGGATCGGCCACGGACGGGCCGCCCTGGAGGTGGCCGGCGCCGCGATCCTCGGCTGGCGCATGCACCGCCTGGCCGGCGTGCGGATCGACGCGGACGCCGACGCCGTGCCCGGCCTCGCCGTGCGGTGCGCGATCGGACTCGGCCCGCTGCGCGCGGGCGCCCCGAACCGGGTCCTGCGCACCGAGACCGGCCCGGACCGCTACGGCCTCACCTACGGCACCCGCAGCGGCCACCTGGCCAGCGGCGAGGAGACGTTCCGGGTGGAGCTGGGGCCGGACGGGGCGGTCTGGTTCACGGTCACCGCGTTCAGCCGCCCGGTGGCCCTGTACGCCCGCCTGGCCGGGCCCGTCCTGCCGCTCGCCCAGCAGGCCTTCGCCCGGCGGTGCGGGCGGGTGCTCGCGCACATCGCCGCCGACGCCGGGTGACGGTGCCCGGCCGTGGCCCGGCGGCGAAAAGCCGTAGCGCGGCCGCGAAAAGCCGTGGCGCGGCGGATCGCCGATTCGCCATCATGCCGGGGTGATCCTGATGCAGCCCGTGCTGGAAACCGCCGCCCTCGACGACTTCGACCTGTGGCCGATCGGCACGTCCACGCCCTACGGGTTCATCGTCGTGGACGGCCGGACGGCGCCCGCCGACGTCGGCACGGCGCTCGCGAGCATCGCCGACGGCACCACCCCCTGGGAGGGCGACGCCCCCGACCCGGACGAGGCGGACGACCCGGTCGCCGCGTTCCTGTTCGGCCTGCTCAACAGCCCGTACCCGTACGCACCCGGCGGCTTCCGCGTCACCGACACCGCCACCGGGACGGTCTTCGACCCCGGCTGCTGCAACGGCCTCGAAGAGTGGCGCGAGTGGCTGGAGGTGCTCGACGGCGAGGGCACCGGCGGCTTCGGCCACGGCCCGACCCCGCTGGCCCAGCGCCTCGGCGACGTCGTCCGGCTGACCGTCGACACGGGCCTCAAGCAGGACAGCCCGGTCATCGAGGTGCCCGTCGACGAGCTCCGCGCCCTGGTCGTGCGCGCCGAGCAGGACCTGCGCGACTTCGTCGGGCTCGCCGAGCGCTGGGCCGAGCGGTACCTCCCGGAGCACGCCGCCGGGATCGCCGCCGCGCTCGCGCGGATACCCGACCCGGTGACGGAGGACTGAACACCGAAAACCGAGGACCGAGGACGTGACCAGCTTCCACACCCACCGGGCCCTCGTACACGACGCCCGGCTCCCCGTCCGGCGGCGGCACGCGGCGCTGCGCACGTGCGTCACCTGCTTCGCGCCGTACGGGTTCAGGGCGACGTACCACCACCTCACGCTGAGCGCCCGAATCCCGCGACGGCTGGAGGCGGATCCGGACGCGCTCGTCCGCGCGGTCGAGGAACTGCACGAGGCGCGGACGCTGTGGCTCGCGCGCGCGGCGGAGTTCGCGGCGCGGCGCCGGGCGGAGAAGCGGGCCGGGCGCAGGTCCGTGCCGGCTCCGCGGCCGTGGTGGCTGCGGAGGTACGACAGCGTCGGGAACGAGGCCTGGTACGACGACCCGTTCCGCCATCCGGCGCTGCGGCTGCCCGACTACGTCCGCCGGCAGAACGCGCTGCTGGACGGTGCCGAGCTGCCCGGGTGCCCGGCCTGCGGGGACGAGGGGGCCGCGGTGGCGGTCCCGACCGGGCACGGCACGGCCGAGGTGTGCCCGGCGTGCGCGCTGGTGCTCCGGCCGTGCGGCGCGTGCGGGCAGCGGCACCGGGAGCTCCTGCCGTCCGCGCCGCGCGCCTGGCGCGGGATCTGGCGGCGCTCGCACATGACCGACGAGGGCACGCCCAGCCCGCACTGGCCTCGGCGGGCCTGAACCGCCACGGGCCCGAATCGCGGCGGGCCCGAACCGTGGCGGGCCCGAACCGTGGCGGGCCCGAACCGTGGCGGGCCTGACGTGCGACGGGCTCAGGCCCGGTGGGCCGGGACGGAGACGAGCACGGCGCCGGTGCCCTGGACACGCACCTCGAAGTGGTCGATCTGGCCCGGCTGGAACGCGGTGCCCCCACCGGTGTGCAGCGTGTCCCCGCTGTCCGGCTCGCCGTAGCCGTCCGCCGGAACGTTCCAGGTGGTGACCGTCTGGTGCTCGCCACCGTGCGAGACCGCGACCAGGGTGCACGTCAACGGTCCCTGGACATTGGACAGTTGGAGACTCACCCGGCTGCCCCAGGTGACGCCGTCCACTCCGACGACGGCCTGGGCACCGGTCTGCGGGTCGGTCGCGGAGAACTGCTGCGCGACGGCGACCACCGCGGGCGTGGCGCTGCCGCTGACCACCGCAGCCGTGACCACCGGGCCCGCGGCCACCATCGCGCTCGCGGCCAGCGCCAGCACCAGCCGCCGCACCCGGCCCCGCCGCCGGCCGGCCGAGACCTCGGCGACCAGCCGGTCCAGGAGGGCGGGGTCGGGGCCCGGGGCCGGCCCGGCCGGATCGAGGCCGAGCGCCGCGGCCGAGGCCGCGTACTCGGCCAGCACGGGCTCGACCGGGCCGAGCTCCGCGACCTGCGCCGCGCACTGCGGGCACCCGGCCAGGTGCTCCTCGAACGCGGCGCGCTCGGCGGGCTCCAGCAGGCCGAGGACGTACGCGCCGGCGTCGACGTGGTCGGCTCCGCCGGGGGCGGGGTCGGGGCGGTCGGTCACGATGTCACTCCCCGTTCCTCCAGTGCGAGCCTGAGCGAGCGCAGTGCGTAGAACACCCGCGACCGGACGGTCCCGGCCGGGATGCCGAGTTCGGCGGCCGCCTCCTTGGCGGTGCGGCCCTTGAGGTAGGTCTCGACGATGATCTCCCGGTGGGCGGGCGAGAGGTCGCCGAGGGCGTCCGCGATGGTCATCATCCGCAGGGCCCGGTCGAGTTCGTCGTCGGCGGGCATCAGCTCCAGCGGCGCGGCGTCCACCTCGCGGGGCCGGGCGAGCGCGCCGCGGTGGTCGTCGATGACGATCCGGCGCGCGACCGTGACCAGCCAGGGGCGCAGCGAGCGGGCCGCCGGGTCGAGCCGGTGGATGTTGCGCCAGGCCCGGACGAGCGTCTCCTGCACGACGTCCTCGGCGCGCTGGCGGTCGCCGGCGACCAGGTGGAGCACGAAGCCGTAGAGCGGACCGGCGTGCTCGCGGTACAGGGCGCGCATCAGCTCCTCGTCCGACGCCCCCGGCCCGCGTGCGGCGGCCTCACCGCGGGGGTGCTCCTCGGTCACCACTTCATCGTTGCGCACCCCTGCCTCCCGGGCCAGGGCCTGTCTTCGAACCCCCGCCTGCCGTGCGACGCCGGGGCACGCGCCTCGCCGCGTTGTCGTCGGTCGCCGATGTCCCCCAGCCTGACGGCCGGGAGGTGCCCCCACCGCATGGACTCCCTCCTCCGCCTTGCGATCCACGCACCCCCACGCCGCACGGCCCGCCCTCCGGGCGGACGACGGGGGTTCGAAGACAGGCCCTGGGCATCGTCACGGGTCAGTAGCCGCTGCTCGGCGCGGTGGGCTTCGGGGTCGCCGGGGCGCTCGGCATCGGGGTGGTGCCGGTCGCGACGCCCGCCTTGTCGCCGGTCGGGGTCAGCGCGTGCCAGATGCCGCCGAAGCCCTGACCCTTCGTGTCACCGGGCTTGGTGTCCGGTGCGTACCGGTAGACCGGCCAGCCGTTGACGGTGACCTGCTTGGTGCCGTCGTCGCGGGTGAAGGAGCCGACGAGCTTGCTGTCGATGCCCTTGACGGTGACGTTTCCGGTGGACTGCTCGGGCGGCCAGAGCGAGGAGCAGCCGGTGTTGCAGTACGAGTCCGGCGGGCTGCTCTCGTCCTTGTCGAAGCGGTAGAGCGTGAAGCCGGAGCCGTCGGTGATGATCGTCCCGAGCTTGGGGTCCGTCGCGGTCTGCAGGGTCGTGCCGCCGGCGGCCGGGGGCTGGCTCGGGGCCGGGGTGCCCGGGGCCGGGGTACTCGGCGCGGCCGGCGCGCTCGGGGTGCTCGGGGTGCTGGGCTTGGCGCTCGAACCGGAGCCGGAGGACCCGCAGCCGGCCACGAGGGCGGTCACGGCGAGGCCGGAGGCGGCGAGCAGCGCGGCCCGCCGCGTGCGGGGGTTGCTGCGCATGGTGGGCTCCCGTGGTCGGGGGCGGAGTGGACACCCTTCTGTACGGACGGTGGCGGCGCGCTGCTCACCGGGGCGCCACACCGGGGGAGGACGGTGGAAGAGAACGGTGAAAGGGGCGGTGGAATAGGCCGTGCCGGCGTGCCGTTGTGGCGTGCACAGGTCCGAACCGCCTCCTCCGGAAGGGAAGGAATCGCGAGATGAGCAACACGGTCGAGCTGACCAAGGAGAACTTCGACGACATCGTCCCCGGCCCCGAGGGCAAGGACTTCGTCTTCATCGACTTCTGGGCCGGGTGGTGCGGGCCGTGCCGCCAGTTCGCCCCGGTGTACGAGAAGGCCGCCGCGCGCCACCAGGACCTCGTGTTCGCCAAGGTGGACACCGAGGCCCAGCAGGAGCTGGCGTCCGCGTTCGGGATCCAGTCGATCCCGACGCTGGCGATCATCCGCGAGGGCGTGCTCGTCTTCTCGCAGGCCGGCGCGCTGCCGGAGGCGGTGTTCGAGGACCTGATCGGCCAGGCCAGGAAGCTGGACATGGCCGAGGTGAAGCGCAAGGTCGCCGAGGAGCAGGCAGCGCAGGGCACGGCGTGACCTGCTGATCAACTTACGGGCGGGCCCGGGGAGTCGACCTCCCCGGGCCCGCTCCACGCTGCCAGCCGGGCCGCCAGCGCCCGGACTTCGTCGCGCAGCGCGTCCGGCGTGCGGACGGTGAACGGGCGGCCGAGGCCCGCGAGCAGCACGGCGACGCCGTCCAGGTTCTGCGCCCGGGCGCGCAGCAGTACGCGCCCCTCGGCCAGCTCGGTGACCGTCCCGACGGCGCGCGGCAGGCGCTTGCGCGCCTCTTCGAGCGTCATCCCGAGCTCCACCTCCACCCGGTGCGTCCACGGCACCCCCGCCAGCGACTCGACGACGCGCTGCACCGGGTCGACGTCGGCCGGCGGCTCGAACCCGGTCCCGCGCGACTCGGCCCGGACGATCCGGTCCAGGCGGAACGTCCGCTCCTCGCCGCTGCGGTGGTCGAGCCCGGTGGTGTACCAGCGGCCCGAGTGGAAGACCAGGCCGTACGGGTCGAACTCCTGCTCGCTGGGCCGGTCCTCGCGGTCCCGGTAGACGAGCAGCACCCGGCGCCGGCAGCGGGCCGCGTCGGCCAGCGTGAACAGTGCGGCGGCCGCCGGACCCGGCCCGGCGGCGGGCGCGGCGCTCAGGCCGAGGGTCTGCTCGACGGCGTCGATCCGCTCGCGCAGGGCGGGCGGCAGCACCCGCCGGATCTTCGCGAGCGCCGTCCCGGCGGCCCGCTCCCCCACCGTCAGGCCCGTGCTGCGCCCGGCGAGGAGGCCCAGCACGACGGAGGCGGCCTCGTCGGCGGTGAGCATGAGGGGAGGGAGGCGGTAGCCGGGCAGCAGCCGGTAGCCGCCGTAGCGGCCGCGGTCGGCGCGCACGGGAATGCCGAGGTCGGCCAGGCGGGCGGTGTAGCGGCGGACGGTGCGCTCGTCGACGTCCAGGCGGGCGGCGAGTTCGGCGGCGGTAAGGCCCGGGTGGTCCTGGAGCAGTTCGAGCAGAGCGAGTACGCGACTGACCGGGTGGTCCATCGGTTCCCCCGTTCTCATCCGGGCGGGTTCTGTCCGGATTCGATCCTAGAGTCGTCGGCGACGGGGGTCGGCCCCCGGGTTCCCGCCGACGCGAAGGAGCGATCCACCATGAGCACGTTCGTACTGGTCCCCGGTTTCTGGCTCGGTGCCTGGGCGTGGGACGAGGTTGCGGCGCCGCTGCGCGCGGCCGGGCACGCGGTGTACGCGGTGAGCCTGCCCGGGCTCGCCGAACGCGCCGGGGAGAAGGGCGACTTCGGGCTGGAGGACCACATCGCCGACCTGGCCGGCCTGCTGGTCCGCGAGGACCTGCACGACGTGGTGCTGGTCGCGCACAGCGGCGCCTGCGCCCCGGTCGGCGGGATCGCCGACCGGATGCCGGAACGCGTGCGCCGGGTGGTCTACCTGGACAGCGGGCCGATGGTCGACGGCAGTTCGGTGTACGACCTGTGGCAGCCCGACTACCGCGCCTGGGCCGACGCCTCGGTGGTCGACGGCCGGCTGCCGATGCCGTCCTGGGCCGCCATCGCCGAGCACGGCGCGAGCACGGAGGGCCTGGACGAGGCGATGCTCGCCCGGATCGGCGCGCGGACCACCCCGCACCCCGTCGGCGCCTACCTGGACCGGCTCCGGCTCACCGGCGCCGGGGCCGCGCTGCCGCAGGCGCTGGTGGCCTGCTCGTTCCCGCTCGCCCAGGTGCGCGCGATGATCGAGGCGGGCCACCCGTGGTTCGCGGGGCTGGACGGGCCGAACTGGGAGCTGCGCGAACTGCCCACCGGGCACTGGCCGATGTTCTCCCGGCCGGCCGACACGGCCACGGTGCTGGCGGAACTCGCGGCGCTCTGAGCGGCGCTCCGGGCCGCCCCCGGCGCCGCGCGTCCACCTGCTCGACCGTCTGCTCGATCGCCCGCCGTCCGCGTGTTCGCCTGCGCGGACGGCGGGCGTCGGCGCAGGATGGGCACGGCGCCGGGCACGCGGTCCGGCGCCGGTCCGGCAGGGAGACCGGACCCGAGCGGAGAGCGAGCACCGCCCATGAGCGAACAGCCCGCCGGCACCACCACCGAGCCGGAGTTCAAGCGGGTCACCACCACCGTCGTCACCGGGAGCGCCACAGACGCGCCGTACCACGTCGACGTCAAGGCCGGCACCCACCCGCTGACCGCCGACGAGCCGGCGCGGCGCGGCGGCTCGGACAGCGGCCCGGAACCGTTCGCCCTCCTCCTTGCCTCGCTCGGCTCGTGCACGGCGATCACCCTGCGGATGTACGCCGAGCGCAAGGAGTGGCCGCTGGATACGGTCCGGGTCAGGCTCGGGTACGAGACGAACGGAGCGCGCGGGCGGATCACCCGCAGGGTCGCGCTCTCCGGGGCGCTCGACGAAGCGCAGCGCGCCCGACTGCTCGACATCTGCGAGCGCACGCCCGTCACGCTGGCCTTGGGGTCCGGGGTGACCATCGACACGACGGAGGACCGCGCATGACCACCACGCCCGAGGAGTTCGACGTCATCGTCCTGGGCGCCGGGCCGACCGGCGAGAACGTGGCCGACCGGACGGTCGCGGCCGGACTGCGCACGGTGATCGTCGAGGCCGAACTGGTCGGCGGCGAGTGCTCGTACTGGGCCTGCATGCCGAGCAAGGCACTGCTGCGCCCGGCGGCGGCGCTCGCCGACGCCCGCGCGGTGGCCGGCTCGCGCGAGGCCGTCGGCGAGGGGCGGCTCGACGCGGCCGCGGTGCTGGCCCGGCGGGACTCCTTCACCTCGCACTGGCGGGACGACGGCCAGGTGAAGTGGCTGCGCGACACCGGCATCGAGCTGGTGCGCGGCCACGGCCGGCTGGCCGGCGCACGGACCGTGACGGTCGAGGCGGAGGACGGCGGCGAGCGGGTGCTGACCGCCCGGCACGCCGTCGCCGTGTGCACCGGCAGCCGCCCGGTGCTGCCGGCCGGGGTGCCGGGGCTGGCGGAGGCCCGGGCGTGGACCAACCGGGAGGCCACCGGGGCCCCCGCCGTCCCCGGGCGCCTCGCGGTGGTCGGCGGCGGGGTGGTCGGCGTGGAGATGGCGACGGCGTGGCGGGCACTGGGTGCGGAGGTCGTCCTGCTGGTGCGCGGCGGCGGGCTGCTGCCGCGGATGGAGCCGTTCGCGGGCGAGCTCGTCGGCGACGGCCTGCGCGAGGCCGGGGTGGACGTCCGGTTCGGGGTGGAGGTCACCGCGCTGGAACGGGCGGACGGCTCCGGACCGGTCGTGCTGACGCTGTCGGACGGCGAGCGGCTGAGCGTCGACGAGGTGCTGTACGCGACCGGGCGGGCCCCGCGCACCGCGGACATCGGCCTGGAGCAGGTCGGGCTGAAGCCGGGCGACTGGCTGGAGGTGGACGACAGCTGCACGGTGCTCGGTGTGCCCGGCGAGTGGCTCTACGCCGCCGGGGACGTCAACCACCGGGCGCTGCTCACCCACCAGGGCAAGTACCAGGCGCGGATCACCGGCGCGGCCATCGCGGCCCGGGCCAAGGGGCGTGAGCTGGACACCTCGCGCTGGGGCGCGCACGCCGCGTCGGCCGACAGCGCCGGCGCGCCGCAGGTCGTCTTCACGCAACCGGAAGTCGCCGCCGTCGGCCTGACCCTGGCGGCGGCCGAGCGGGCCGGGCTGCGGGTCAAGGCCGTCGATCACGACCTCGGCGCCGTGGCCGGGGCCTCGCTGTACGGCGACGACTACCGCGGCCGGGCCCGGGTGGTGTTCGACCTGGATCGTCAGGTGCTGGTCGGTGCCTGCCTGGTCGGCCCCGCGGTCGCCGAACTGCTGCACTCGGCGACCGTCGCGGTGGTCGGCGAGGTGCCGATCGACCGGCTCTGGCACGCCGTGCCCGCGTACCCGACGATCAGCGAGGTGTGGCTGCGGCTCCTGGAGGGCTGCCGGGGCTGAGCGCCTGATCCCGTCCTCCGTCCGCCGTCCCCCGAGGTCACCGGCTCGGCGCTGCCCGGCACCGCTCGGCGCTGCTCGGCGCGGCGAGATGTGACCTCGGGTGGACGGCGGGAGACTGGCAGTCGGGGGACGTCCCGGGGGGCGGTTTCTCGTGACCAGGTGGTGTGTTGGCATGACCGAGTTGCTGTTGGCCGTCGGAACCGAGAAGGGCCTCTTTCTCGGCCGCAGCCGCGACCGGCTGAGCTGGGAGTTCAGCGGGCCGCACTTCCCGATGAACGCGATCTACTCCGTCTCCGTGGACCGCCGCGAGGGCCGCGCCCGGCTGCTGGTGGGCGCCGACAGCAGCCACTGGGGCCCGTCGGTGTGGCGCTCCGACGACCTCGGCACCAGCTGGAACGAGCCCGCCGAGCCCGCGATCCGCTTCCCCGAGGACACCGGCGCCTCGCTCACCAGGGTCTGGCAGCTCCAGCCCGCCGGGCCCGAGGCACCCGGCGTCGTGTACGCGGGCACCGAACCGGCCGCGCTGTTCCGCTCCGAGGACGGGGGCGAGACCTTCGCCCTCGTCCGGGCCCTGTGGGACCACCCGCAGCGCTCCCAGTGGGGCGCCGGCTACGGCGGCCAGGGCCTGCACACCATCCTCACCGACCCGCGCGACCCGCAGCGGCTCCTGGTCGCCGTCTCCAGCGGCGGCGTCTACCGCAGCAAGGACGGCGGCGAGAGCTGGGAGCCGTCCAACACCGGTCTGCGCGCCGAGTTCTTCCCCGAAGAGAGCCAGTACCCGGAGTTCGGCCAGTGCGTCCACAAGATCGCCCCGGACCCGGTCCACCCCGACCGCCTCTACCTGCAGAACCACGGCGGTGTGTACCGCAGCGACGACTGGGGCGCGAGCTGGCGGACGATCGTCGACGGGCTGCCCGCCGAATTCGGCTTCGCGATCGCCGCGCACCCGCGCCGCGGCGACACCGCCTACCTGTTCCCGCTCGGCGGCTCCGGCGACCGCATCCCGCCCGGCCGCCGCTGCCGGGTCTTCCGCACCGAGGACGCCGGCGACAGCTGGCAGCCGCTCGCCGACGGCCTGCCCGGCGAGGACCACTACGGCATCGTGCTGCGCGACGCCCTGCGCACCGACGACGCCGACCCGGCCGGCATCTACTTCGGCAACCGCACCGGTGACGTGTACGCCAGCCACGACGAGGGCGACAGCTGGACGCTGCTCAAGTCCCACCTGCCCGACGTGCTGTGCGTGCGCGCGGCCGTGATCTCCTGACGCAGGGCCGCCGTCGGCCCGGAACACCGGAACGGAGCCGGCACGCGGCCGGAACGGGGCTGGTACGCGGCCGGAACGGGGCCGGTAGGACGCCGGTACGAGGCCGGCAGAGGGCCTGCACGAAGCCTGTGTTCGGAACAAACCGTTGCCCCCGGTCGTCCGGGCTGGTCAGTATGGCCGGAACACGAACGATCTCGACGATGGGGCAGGCGTGGCGGAGACGGACTGGGTGATCGGGCGGACCTCCGACGGGGTGCCGGTGGTGCGGTACCGGCGGGGCGAGCGGGAGGGCCTGCCGTGGGCCGACCTGCTCGAAGTCCTCGACGGATCCGGCGGGGTGGACCCGGTGGAGTTCGTGCGCGACACCATGCCGGGGTGGGCGGTCTCCGGATCCGCCGAGTTCGGCCGGGAGTTGCTGGCGCGCGGCGCCACGCCGCTGCGGCACGCCCACTCGCTGCGGCGCGACCTGGTGGCCGACCCGCCGCCCGCCGACTGGACGGACGCGCCACTGCGGGAGGGCCTGCGGGCGGCGCCCTGCGACCGCGCGCCCGAGGAGCTGTTCGACGCGTGGCGGGCCGCGTTCGCCCCCGGACACGTGGACCGGTTCGCGGGCGACGACCGCCGGGCGCTGGCCGAACGGCTCGCCCCGCTGCTCGCCGGCACGGCCATCGGGCCCGTGCTGCCCGCCAGTGTGCTCGCCGTGGACGCGGACGACCGGGTGGTGGGCGGCGTCGTGCTCACCGACTGGGCCGGTGTGCCGTGGGTCGGTGAGGTCTTCCGCCACCCCGGGCGCGGCTACCCCGGGCTCGGCACCGACCTGCTGCGCCGGGCCGTCGCGGACTGCGCCCGCCGCGGGCTCGCCGAGGTGCAGCTGACCGTGACCGAGGGCAACCCGGCCCGCCGGGTGTACGAGCGGCTCGGCTTCGCCCTGGTGCACACGGCCCTGACCGTGATCGTGCCGGGCGGCGCCCCGGCGGCCGGCTGACCGCCACCGGCCGCCGCCGTGCCCCCGGCGACCCGTCACCGGGCCAGCTCCAGCACCACGATCCCGGCCAGCACGGTGACGCTGGCCGTCAGCCGCAGCCGGCCCAGGCGCTCGCGGAACACCGCCGTGGCGATCAGCGCGGCGATCACGATGCTCGTCTCCCGCAGCGCCGCGATCGTCGCGAGGTCCCCCCGGGACTGCGCCCACACCACCAGCCCGTAGGCCGTCAGCGAGAGCACGCCGCCCACGATGCCGAGCGGCGCCACCCGGCCGACCCCGACCAGCAGCGAGCGGCCGCGCCGCAGCCACACGACCAGCACGAGCGCCGGCCCCTGGAGCAGGAACAGGCAGGCCACGTAGCCGCCGACCGTGCCGGCGTGCCGGACCCCGCTGCCGTCCAGCACGGTGTAGAGCGCGATCATCACCCCGGTGCCCGCCGCGGCCCCCAGCGCGGGCAGCTGCGCCCGCCCCGGCACCCCCTTGGCGAAGGCCAGCCCGATCAGGCCGCAGGAGATCACCGCGACTCCCACCAGCTCGCCCGCGCCCGGGTGCCGGCCCAGCACGGCCACGGATATCAGCGCCACCAGCAGCGGCGCCGATCCGCGCGCGACCGGGTACATCTGCCCGAAGTCCCCCAGCTGGTAGGCCCGCAGGAGCAGCACCGTGGACACCGTCTGGACCACCGTGGAGGCCAGCAGGTAGGGCCAACTGGCGGCGGCCGGCAGCGGGTTGAGCAGCACCAGGACGACGGCGCACGCGGTGTACGTCAGGTTGATCAGCGCGAAGCCGACCAGCTTGTCCGGGATCCGGTGCGCGAGACCGTTCCAGACGGCGTGCAGCAGTGCCGCGGCGAGCACGACGACGGGCACGGCCGACGCGGATTCCGGCATGGCGGGACTCCCCTCCGACGAAGCATCAGGCTTGGAACGGAATTCCACGGTACACTGGATTCATGGAAGAGCGTTCCGAATTTTCTCCGCTGGAGTCCCAGCTGGCCGCACTGATCCGCACCCGGCTCGGCGACCTGCGCGGCACCGAGGCACGCGTCGCCCGGGTCGTCCTCGACCGCGGCGCCGACCTCGTGCACCTCAGCGTGAGCGACGTCGCCGAGCTGGCCGGCACCGCACCGTCCTCGGTGGTGCGGGCGTGCCAGCGGCTCGGCTTCCGCGGCTTCCAGGAGCTGAAGATCGCCGCCGCCCGGCAGGCCCCGCGCCCGGCCCCCGCCCCGGCCGACCTGCGGGATCCGGCCGCCCGCGCGCTCGCCGACGCCCTGGGCGCGGCCCGGGAGGCCCTGGACGGCGTGGCCGCCACCGTCACCCCGGCCGACCTGCGGGCCGCCGCCGAGCTGCTGGACGGCGCCGACCGGGTGCTCCTGGCCGGCTCCGGGATCTCCGGCGCCATCGCGCTCGACCTCGCCTACCGGCTGCGCGCGCTCGGCCTGGCCGTCGACGCCCCGGCCGATTCGCTCACCGCCCAGATCGCCGCGGCCCAGCTCACGCCCACCGGCGTCTGCCTGGTCGTCAGCCACGGCGGCGCCACGCCCGTCGTCGTCGAGGCGGCCCGCCGCGCCCGCGAGGCCGGCGCCGCCGTGCTGGCCCTGACCAGCTACGCCCGCTCCCCGCTCACCGAAACCGCCACCCACACCCTCCTCGCGGGCGGGCAGGACCTGGTGTTCGGGCTGGAGATGACCGCCAGCCGGATCGCCCACCTGGCCGTCGTCGACGCCCTCACCGCGACCCTGCTCGCGGTGCGCGGCCCGCGCGCCGAGCGGGCGCTGGAGCTGTCGGCCGACGTCATGGGGCGCCAGCTGTACTGAGCGTCCGGCCACGCGCGCCCGGGGTCTGGAAATCCGGCCGCCGCCCGGGCACGGTGAGCGGGTGGCCGGCCCCGGCCCCTTGCCCCGGTTCCGAGAGGACGGCAGAGCGCGTGGACGTGAACGCCAAGGCGCAGTTCGGCGACTACCAGAACGAGATCTACTTCGACGGCCTCTTCGGCGTCCTCCCCGCCCTGCCCCTCTCCCCCTCCGACCTGGAGGAGCGCGGGCAGGCCGCGCTGGCGCCCTCGGTGCGCTCCTACGTCGCGGGCGGCGCCGGCGACGAGACCACGCAGCGGGCGAACACCGCCGCGTTCGAGCGCTACGGGCTCGTGCCCCGCATGATGGTCGGCGCCGCCCGGCGGGACCTCACGGTGGACCTGTTCGGCCTCACCCTGCCGTCGCCGCTGCTGCTGGCCCCGGTCGGGGTGATAGGCCTGTGCGCCCAGGACGGCCACGGCGACCTCGCCACCGCCCGCGCCGCCGCCCGCACCGGTGTGCCGATGATCGCCTCCACGCTGTCCGTCGACCCGATGGAGGACGTCGCCGCCGGGTTCGGCGACACCCCGGGCTTCTTCCAGCTCTACACCCCGACCGACCGCGCGCTCGCCGAGAGCCTCGTGCACCGGGCCGAGGCCGCCGGGTTCAAGGCGATCGTCGTCACCCTCGACACCTGGATCACCGGCTGGCGCCCCCGCGACCTCGCGACGGGCAACTTCCCGCAGCTGCGCGGCCACTGCCTCGCCAACTACACCTCCGACCCGGTCTTCCGCGCCCGGCTGGCGAACCCGCCCGAGGCCGATCCGCGGGCCGCCGTCCTGGAGTGGACGCAGGTCTTCGGCAACCCGCTGACCTGGGACGACCTTCCGTGGCTGCGCTCGATCACCGAGCTGCCGATCGTGCTCAAGGGCATCTGCCACCCCGAGGACGTCCGCCGCGCGAAGGACGGCGGCGCGGACGCGGTCTACTGCTCCAACCACGGCGGCCGGCAGGCCAACGGCGGACTGCCGGCGCTCGCCGCGCTGCCCGGCGTCGTCGAGGCCGCCGACGGGCTGCCGGTGCTGTTCGACTCCGGCGTCCGGACCGGCGCCGACGTGGTCAAGGCGCTCGCGCTGGGCGCCACCGCGGTCGCCGTCGGCCGCCCGTACGCCTACGGGCTCGCGCTCGGCGGCACGGACGGCATCGTGCACGTGCTGCGCTCGATCCTCGCCGAGGCCGACCTGATCATGGCGGTGGACGGCTACCCCACGATCGCCGACCTGCGGGCGGAGGGGGCGCTGCGGCGGCTGTGAGGCCCTGCCGCGGCGGGCGCGGGGCCGGTCAGGCGGGGTGCCGGTCAGGTGGGGTGCCGGCCCTCCACCCGGACGCCCCGGACCACCACCATCGTCAGGCTCGCGGTGACCAGCGCCTCGGCCCAGAAGAAGGCCGAGTAGTCCAGCAGCGAGCCGATCGGCGGACCGCCCGGCGCCGCGTTGCGCATGCCGACGAGGGCGAACAGCGTCGCCGCCATCCAGCCCAGGGCGGGCCAGACCAGCCCGCGCCGCTGCCGCACGATCAGGAAGGCGGCGACCAGCGCGGACAGGCCCAGCGCCCACATCGCGATGATCATGAACCAGGCCAGGATGAAGGTGCTGCGCGAGCGGCTGATCCGCTCGGTGACCTCCACGGCGCCGTCCCCGCTCTCCTGGCCGCTCCGGCGCAGGGCGAAGAACGGGTCCGCCTCCTGGACGTTCAGCACGACGGGCACCGGACGACCGCCGACGGTCGCCCGGAAGCCGATCGGCGCGCGGTAGCTGTCGAAGGGGTAGTCCGAGAGCCGCCCGTCGGTCAGGTTGAACGCCACCGTGCTGAAGCTGATCTGCTGGTTGGCCGGGTACTTCAGCGCGGCCTGCTCCAGGGAGGTCGTCTCGACGACCACGTCCTGGGCGGGCACGAGCGGGCCGTTCGGCGCCGCCAGGCCGCCGTGCGGCTGGACGAGGACCTTGGCGGCCAGCGTCAGGGCGGTCGCGTCGACGCGCTGCAGGACGACGTCCAGCTCCAGGAAGTCCTGCGTGGTGGCGCTGCCGACGGCCTGCGGCTGCTCACGGCTCGACCGCTCGTCGAAGTAGAGGCCGATCCCGGCCGCCACCAGCGCCGCGATCAGCGCCACGACGACGACCGGCCGCCACGGCCGCACCCGCGGGGTCCGGGCCGGCGGCTCGACGGCGGCCCGGGACCGGGCGTGGATCCGCACCCGGGGCCGGCCCGGTCGCCGCGGACGGCCCGGAAGGCGCGGCGACGCGTTCATCGGCCTCCTCGCGGGGCGGTCGAGTGGCGCGGGGGCGGACGCCCCCGTCCCGCCACCCTCGGCGCCGGGCGTCACGGCCCGCAAGCGGAATTCACCCTACCGGGGCGGGCGGATCTCCCCCCGATCACGGAAAGGTCACTGTCCGAGGCGGTGTGTAGGCTCGCTGGCATGGCAAGGGTGACGCGGGACGATGTGGCGAGGGCGGCGGGGACGTCCACGGCCGTCGTGAGTTATGTGATCAACAACGGGCCGCGTCCGGTGGCACCGGCCACGCGCGCGAAGGTGCTCGCGGCCGTCGAGGAGCTGGGGTACCGGCCCAACCGGGTCGCGCAGGCCATGGCGCGCCAGCGCACCGACCTGATCGGGATGGTCGTCCCGGACGCCCGCCAGCCCTTCTTCGCGGGCCTCGCCCACCAGGTCGAGCAGGCCGCCGCCGAGCGCGGCCGGCTGCTGCTGATCGGCAACTCGGACTACGCGGACGAGCGCGAGGCGCACTACATCCGCGCCTTCCTCGGCATGCAGGTGGACGGTCTGGTCCTGGTCACCCAGGACCCGGCCGGCCCCGGCGTCAGCGGCTTCGACGCGACCGACGGGACGCCCGTCGTGCTCCTGCACCACCGCGCAGAGACGGCCCGCGGCGTGGCCGTGGTCGCGGACGACGAGGGCGGCGCCGCCGAGGTGGTCCGCCACCTGCTCGGCCACGGGCACGCCGGGGTGCACTGCTTCGGCGGCACCTTCTCGCTCAGCCCGGCCGACCCCGTCTCCGCCCGCACCGTCGGGTGGGCCGCCGCACTGGCCGACGCCGGGATCCCCGCCGAGGGCCGGCTCGTCCCCGCGCCCTTCGACCGGGTGCGCGCGCACGCCGAGGCGCTGCGGCTGCTGGCCCGGCCGGACCGTCCGTCCGCCGTGTTCTGCGCGACGGACGACCAGGCGATAGGCCTGCTGCGGGCCGCCGACGACCTCGGGATACGGGTGCCGGAGGAGCTCGCGGTGGCCGGGTTCGACGACATCGCGGAGGCGGTGATCGCCGGCCCGGCGCTGACCACCGTCGGGACGGCACAGGAGGAGATGGCCCGGGCCGCGGTGGACCTGGTGCTCGGCGGCGCCGAGGGGCGGGTCACCGGCGCGCGGACGTTCCCGGCCCGGCTGGTGCTGCGCCGCTCGTGCGGCTGCCCGAACCCGTCCGGCCCGGCCTGAGCCCGCCCGACCTGAGCCCGTCCGGCCTGAGCCCGTCCGGCCCGAGCCCGTCCGGCGGCCGATGGGCGACCGCCGGAGGGGGCGTGCGGGCGGGGAACTCCCCAGGCACGGTGGTCAGTTCAGCTGAAAGGTGGCCTCGACCGGGTAGTGGTCGCTCGGCGCGTTGGTGTCGACCTGGCCCGGGGTCCAGCCCGCCTGCGGGTCGAAGTCGACCCGCACGGTGGACATCGCGGAGGGCACCGGACGGCCGGGGGCGTTGAGGTACCCGATGTAGTCGAGGTCGTCCCGGTAGTCCTTCGGGAAGGTCTCGACGCCGGACATGTACTGGCACCAGGCCGAGGCCGGGCAGTCCATGGTGTTGAGCGTCTGGTTCGGGTCGGTGGCCGGGGTGCCGAGGACGCCGTCCACCGCGTACTGGGCGTTGGCGTAGTCGCCGCGGGCCTGGCCGTGGAAGTACTCGACGTTGAGGTCGCCGCCGATCAGGACCGGCGCGCCGGTGCCGGCGATGCCGTTGACCCAGCTACGGATCTCGCCGAGCTGGCCGAGCCGGGTGGCCTGGGTGGTGTCGGTGGAGGTGTCCGACTCGTCGGCCTGGAGGTGGGTGCCGACGACCCACGCGGTGGAGCCGTTCTTGTTCACCCGGACCAGCGCGGCGCCCTTGTTGGCGTGGTAGTCCCAGGTGCCGTAGGTCGAGTTGCTGAAGACGTGGGCGTACTGGGCGGTGATCGGGTACTTGGAGAGGATCATCGTGCCGCCGTTGATGACGAACCACGAGCTGGAGCAGTTGCCGCTGATGCCGGTCCAGCCGCCGCCGGAGCAGGTCTGGCCGACCACCGGGGTGCGGTAGGGGTAGAGGTCGGCGAGCTTGGCGTTGATGTCGGCGGTCGAGCTGTTGTTGAACTGCTCGTCCAGGATCACGACGTCCGCGTCGTGCTGACGGACGATCTGCTCGATCACCGGGGTGCGGCGGGCGGCCTGCTCGTTCTGGGTGCTGTCGACGACGGCGGTGCCGAGGTCGACGTTGAAGGCGAAGACGGACAGCGTGGCCGGGGCCGCCTGGGTGCCGGCGACGGCCGTCGGGGCGGTGCCGCCGAGCAGCAGTGCGGCGGCGGCCGCCGAGGTGAGGGCGGTGGCCGTGCGACGCGAGAGCATGGGCGTTCTCCTGGGGGATTCGTCTACCCTGCGGATCCCGGCGGCCGAAGGGGTCACGGCCGCTCGGGGATGGCAGCGGAACGGTAGCTACTGCCCGGTACATCGGGAAGAACGCGAGATGTCTGTACAGCCCTGACCAGATGTACGACGAGATGTCTGTACATCC
Source organism: Kitasatospora sp. NPDC059408 (assembly GCF_042751525.1). NCBI lineage: Bacteria > Bacillati > Actinomycetota > Actinomycetes > Kitasatosporales > Streptomycetaceae > Kitasatospora > Kitasatospora sp. NPDC059408. Next base: position 58,224 of record NZ_JBHYWI010000038.1, on the reverse strand, counting down.
TTGGGCTCCTGCACGCCACATCCTTGCGGCCCCTGCACGTCCGCCGAGCCGCGCCGCCCGCTGCACCACCGCCGGCTGACGCCCCGTCGACGGCCGCACGGCCCGTCAGCCGTCGACGAGTTCCTCCGCCAGCAGGTCCATCAGGAGGTTGTCGTGCCAGGTGCCGTCCGGGCCGCGCTCGTAGCGGCGCATGGTGCCGACGGGCCGGAAGCCGACCTTCTCGTAACAGCGGATCGCGGCGGCGTTGTCGGCGGCCGGGTCGATGATCAGCCGGTGGTAGTGGTGGTCGCGCACGAGGTGCCGGGCGAGGGTGCGGACCGCGTCCGTGCCGAGGCCGAGGCCGTGGACACCCGGGTCGAGGTAGAGGTCCATGCCGGCGTGGCGGTAGTCGTCGTCGTTGTTCGCGTACCACTGGATGGCCCCGACCACCTTGCCGCCCAGCTCCACGGCGAGCGTCTCGGTGTCGGGCGATTCGAGGTCGGTGGCGACCTCGTCCACGAGGTCCTCGCCGCCGCGCCAGCGGGCGTAGACCTCGGGCGTGCCGCGGATCGCCGCCAGCGCCGGGATGTCGTCCCCGGTGGCGGGCCTGAGCGTGACGAGGGTGCCGTGCAGGATCGTCCCCATATGCGGCATGTTGGCACGGAAACGGGCGTCGGGCGAGTGGTTTGAAGGGCGTTGCCCGCACCCCCCGCGACCAGGGATGATGCTCCGCCGTGACACACCTCATCCTCCTCCTGCTGGTCATCGCCGTCTCCACGGTGATCAGCAAGGCCCTGAAGTCCCGGACCGCGCGGCCCGAGGCCGCGGCACCGGCACCGGCACCGGCACCGGCACGGATCGACTACGACGCGGCGGCCTACGGACTCGTCCCGCGCGACCGGCTCGACCCCCGGCGCTCGGGCCCGCCGCGCGCCCCGCACCACCGCAAGGAGTCCCAGGCGGTAGCCGACGCCGCCTGGAGCGGCAACTGGAAGCCGGCCGCCGCGTACGTCGCGGCCGCCGGGCAGGACTGGGACGAACGCTGGACCCGGCTGTCGCTGCTGGACTCCATCGCCGGCGAGGACGACGGCTGGCTGAAGGCCTGGCGCGCGGCCGACCCGGGCAACTGCGACGCGGCGACGCTGGAGGCCAACCGGATGGTCCACGCGGCGTGGGCGATCCGCGGCACCAAGTACGCGCACGAGGTGCCCGAGGAGGACATGAACGCCTTCCGCTCGATGCTGCCCGCCGCCATCGAGGCGGCCAAGCGGGCCTCACTGCTCGACCCGGCCAACCCGGCGCCCTGGGTGGTCATGGTGACCACGGCGCGCGGTGCGCAGTACGAGCCGGAGCAGTTCGAGGAGCTGTGGCGCGGACTGGCCGAGCGGGCTCCGCACCACTACGAGGCCCACTGGCAGGGCATGCAGTACTGGTGCGCCAAGTGGTTCGGCTCGGACGAGCAGATGACGGCCTTCGCCGAGCGCGCGATGGACACCGCCCCGGCCGGCAGCCCGCTGCCCGGCATCTACCTGCACGCGCTGAGCGAGCTGGAGAAGCGCAAGACCCACGCGCCGGTGCTGGCGAGCGGCGACGGCAAGGCCCGGTTGCGGCGGGTCGCGCAGGCCCTGGCGCAGGTGCGGCCGGACGACGAGCGCATGCCGGTGCTGCGGCACCGGCTCGCGCACTACGCGATGCAGGCGGAGCTGTACGACGTCGCCCTGGAGCAGTTCCGGGCGATCGGCCCGTGGTGCGGCAGCACGCCGTGGACCGACGCCGAGGACCCGGTGGCGGCCTTCGACCTCGCCCGTGGCACGGCCGTCCAGCGCTCCGGCGCACAGCCGCTGGCGCCGGAGCTCCGGCCGAAGGCGGCGCGGAAGCAGGTCATGTAGCGCGCGACGCACCGTCGTCGCCCCGGGCCCGGTTCGAACGCCGAACCGGGCCCGGGGCGGCGGATGCGAGGGCTCGGAGGTGATCGTCCTGGCAGCTGCGATGGGCCGCCAGAGGGACCGTCAAACCCGGCCTGACCTGCGGTTTTCCGATCGGTAAGGTGGGGATTGGACACGGCCGGAAACTCCCCCGCCCCCGCCCGGGGGGCACGATCGGAAGGCACCCCTCATGAGCCTCAGCATCCGCAACCAGCTGCCCGGCACCGTCAGCTCCGTCACGACCGGTGAGGTGATGGCCACCGTCAAGGTCCGCCTCGACTCCGGCCAGGAGCTCACCGCCGCGGTCACCGTGGACGCCGTCAAGGACCTCGGGCTGGGTGCGGGCAGCTCCGTCCAGGCCCTCGTGAAGTCCACCGAGGTCGCCCTGGCCACCGGTCCGGTCGCCGGACTGAGCATCCGCAACCAGATCCCCGGCACGGTCACCGAGGTCGCCACCGGCGGTGCGATGGCCGGGGTCAAGGTCGACGTCGCGGGCGGCGCGCTGACCGCCGCGATCACCGCCGACGCCGCCGCCGACCTGGGCCTCGCGGCCGGCTCGTCGGTCGTGGCCCTGATCAAGTCGACCGAGATCTCGCTCGCGACCGCCTGAGCGGCCGCCACCCGGGGCGCAACCGTCCGGCGCTTCCTCAGGACGCGGACTCGCCCAGCGGGCCCAGCCAGACGTCGGTGACCCCGCTGACGTAGCGGGCTCCGCAGTGGTCGTCCGGGACGACCAGCTGCGGGCCCGCGGCGTCCAGCGGGGCGCCGTCCATGCTGGTGGCCAGCAGGATCTCCTGGCCGCCGAAGTCCGGGTCGATCTCGGCCCAGGAGACGACCGCCCGGTGCCCGTCCGCGCCGCCGACCGACAGCAGGAAGCGCAGCCGCTGCTTGCGGCCGCTGAAGTCGATCCGGGGCCGGGCCGCGCGCAGCACGTCCCACAGGGCCGGGCCCTCGTAGCCGTGGCGCTGCTCGCCCTCCGTCCGGCAGTCGAAGCTCACCTCGACGCGGTGCGCGGGGAGGGTGCGCAGCTCGTCGACGGTCAGCTCGGCGGGCCGGTCCAGGTGCCCGTGCAGCCGGACGGTGGGTCTCGCCGGGGTCATGTGCTCGCCCTCCTCCCGGGCCGCGCCGCCGCAGCCCGGGTGGAGGAGTACCCGAACGGGATCCGTGGCATTCGCACATGCGGCGATGAAAGGAACATTTCAGCCGCATCTGCGATGGATGATGCGCCTCAGGGCCAGCAACTGCAATCGTCCGGACGGCCGGTTCCACACCCTGCCGCCACCGCCCGCACTGGATGATCCCACGAGAAGAACCACCCTTCCGCCGCTTGCATTTACGATGCCCATGCGAATGTGAAGCTTGCAAATGCGAGAGGCGGCGAAAAATGATCGTCGGTGACCTGCTGCACCTCGACGACCTCGACATCCGGCTGGCCTGGGGCACGCCGGACCTCCTCGACCGCCCGGTCACCGGCATCAGCTCCACCGACCTCCAGGACCCGGCCCGCTACCTCCAGCCCGGCGAGCTCGTGCTCACCGGCCTGGTCTGGTGGCGGCCCGCCGATGCCACCGGCGCGCTGCGCTTCGCGACCGCGCTGCGCAGCGCCGGCGTGGCCGCCCTGCTGGCCGGCGAGGGCACCCACGGCAGCATCCCCGACAGCCTCGCCGAGGCCTGCCGCACGCACGGCATCCCGCTGCTCGCGGTGCCCGTGGGGACCAGCTTCCGCGCCGTCACCGACCGCGTCTACCTGCGGCTCTGGGGCGACCTGCGGGCCGGCTCGCAGGACACCGCGGCCATCCCGGAGACCGTCCGGCACGACCTGCTCGACCTCATCCACGCGGGCGCCGAGCCCGGCGAGGTGCTGGCGCACGCGGTCGGCCGGCTCGGCGTGCCGGACTGCTCGATCGCCACCGCGGGCGGCCGGCCCGTCGCCGCCACCGCCGCCCCGGTGCCGTCCGTCGTGCGCGGCGACGCCGGACTGCCGGTCGGCCCGCAGGACGGCTCGCCGTTCGACGGCTGGCGGCTGCGCCCGCACACCCGGGCCGCGGCGGCCGAACCGATGCTGCGCGCGCTGGCCGACCTGCTCGCCCCGCTCGCCGTGCGCGACCGCGCCGCCGCCGACGCCCGGCACAGGGCCGCCGGACGGCTGCTGGACGCCCTCGCCGGGGACGGCGGCCTCGCCGAGCCGCTCGCGGCCTGCGAGCTGGGCGACGCCCGGGCGCTGGTGACGGTCACCGCCCGCATCGACGACGCACGGGCCGAACCGGACGGCGACGGCAGCGCACCGGCCGCCTGGGCCGCGCACGCGCTGGCCGAGGCGCTGCACCCGCTCGGCATGCCGTTCGCGGCCGGGACGGACCGGGCCGGCCGGGCCGCCGCACTGGTGGCCGCGCCGGCCGAGCGGGTCGCCGAGCGGCTGCGCCGGGCCCGGCCGGGCCTCCAGGCCCGGCTCACCGGGCGGCGCGCCCTGCGGGTCGGGGTCGGCCCGGCCGCGCCGCCCGACCCCGCGGCCCTGCGGGCGGCCCTGGTGCAGGCCCGCTACGTGCTGGAGGGCTCGGCCGGACCGGTCGCCAGCGCGGTCGAGCTCGATTCGCTGGCCGGGCTGCTGCGCGGCATCCCGGCGGAGGTGACGGCGGCCTTCCACACCCGGCTGCTGGCACCGCTGGCCGCCCATGACCGGGAGAACGGCGTCTCCCTGCTGGGCACGCTCGCGGTGTTCCTGGACCACGACGGCTCGTGGGCGCGGACGGCGGAACAGCTCCACATCCACGTGAACACCGTCCACTACCGGATCCGCCGGATCGAGGAGCTGACCGGGCGCAACCTGGCCCGCCTCCACGACCGGCTCGACCTGCGGGCGGCGCTGCTGTGCGCCCCGGAGCCGGCCACGGTCCCGGCACAGGGATCGGGGACGGGGTCAGGGGCGGGGACTGCCGTGGGCGCGGGTGCCGGCACGGGTGCCGGCGCCGGCACGGCCCGGGGCTCCGATCCGGTGGTTACGGGACGTCGTCGAGCCGCAGCCGGGCGCTGACCTCGCCCAGCCCCTCGGCGAGGACGGCGAGCTGCTCGTGGGTGAGCACGTCGATCAGCAGCTCGCGGACCAGGGCGACGTGTCCGGGTGCGGCCTGGCGGACCGCCTCGCGCCCCCGGTCGGTGAGTTCGGCCATCACGCCGCGCACGTCGCTCGGGCAGGAGCGGCGGCCGACCAGGCCCATCCGCTCCAGCTGGGTGACCTGGTAGGTGAGGCCGCTCTTGGAGGTGACCAGCTTCTCGGCCAGCTCGGTCATCCGCAGCGAGCCGGCCGGGGCGGCGGAGAGGTGCACCAGGATCTCGTACTGGGTGTGCGAGAGACCGGAGTCCTCCTTGAGCTGGCGCTCCAGGCGGCGGTTGAGCAGGTTGCTCGCGACGACGAAACCCCGCCAGGCGGCCATCTCGTGCTCGTCGAGCCAGCGGGGCTCACGGGGTGCGGACATGGGGCTCAGCCTACTCCCGTTGTTCAAATTCGAACGAAGGTGTACCGTCGGTCGGTAGAGGTTCAAATTTGAACTATCCCGGATCGAGCCGGATCGAGCCGGATCGAGGAAGAGGAAGTCGCCATGAGCACCGCGGCCCCCGAGCGCATGCCCGCCCTGTACCTCTCGCACGGCGCGCCGCCGCTCGCCGACGACCCGGTCTGGCCCGGCCAGCTCGCCGCCTGGTCGGCCGACCTCCCCCGCCCCGAGGCGATCCTGATGGTCTCCGCGCACTGGGAGGAGGCCCCGCTCGCGCTCGGCGCCGTCGACACCGTGCCGCTGGTCTACGACTTCTGGGGGTTCCCCGAGCACTACTACCGGGTCCAGTACGCCGCGCCCGGCGCGCCGAAGCTCGCCGAGCGCGTGCGCAAGCTGCTGCGCGCCCCCGGCACGCCCGTCCAGGACATCCCGGACCGCGGCCTCGACCACGGCGCCTACGTCCCGCTCGTCGAGATGTACCCCGAGGCGGACGTCCCCGTCCTCCAGATCTCCCTGCCCACGCTCGACCCGCAGCGGCTGATGGAGATCGGCCGCCGGCTCGCCCCGCTGCGCGACGAGGGCGTGCTGATCGTCGGCAGCGGCTTCTTCACCCACAACCTGCGGGCGCTCAGCAACGACGGACGGATCAGCTCGGTCATGGCCGAGTTCGACGACTGGGGCCGGCGCGCGCTCGCCGCGCACGACCTCGACGCGCTGCTCGACTTCGAGCACAAGGCCCCGGCCGGGAAGCTGGCGCACCCGCGCACCGAGCACTTCGCGCCGCTGTTCGTCACGCTCGGCGCCGGCGAGGCCGACCTCGACAGCCAGCGCAGCGTGATCGACGGCTTCTGGATGGGGCTCGCGAAGCGCTCGATCCAGCTCGGGTAGCCGCCGGGGTCTCACAGCGCGCAGCAGGTGAAGCGCTCGCCGATGTGCTCGGGCTGCTCGATCTCGTCGACCAGGGCGACCGCGTAGTCCGGCACCGAGATCCGGCTACGGCCGGCCGCGTCGGCGAGCAGCTGCTCCAGGCCCGTCCGGTAGCGGCCGGTCCGCTCCCCCGGGCCGATCTCGGCGGCCGGGCTGAGCACCGTCCAGCGGACGTCGGAGACCGTCCGGTAGAAGTCCAGGGCCTCGCCGTGCGCGTGCATGATCTGCAGGACCGGCCCCGGCAGGCCCGGGGCGTCCCAGACCCGCACGCCCGGCGCGGTCTCCAGGCTGCCCGCCCCGCCGACCGCGATCAGCCGCGGCGCGGCGCCGCCGAGCGCGCGCAGGCCCTCGACCAGCGACCGGGCGGCGGGCTCGATCAGCGCGGCGTGCCCCGGCCCGTCGCCGCCGCCCACGGCGCTCACCAGGACGTCCCGCCCGGCCGCGACCCGGGCCACGTCCGCCGGGTCCAGTACGTCGCCGCGCTCGACGGCCGCCGCGTCGCCCCGGTACCGGCCCGGATCGCGCACCACCGCCGCGACCTCGTGCCCGCGCGCCCGCGCCTCCGCGACGACGGCGCTGCCGATGGTGCCGTTTGCGCCGATCACGGCGATTGTGGCCATGGGGTACCTGCCTGTCCGTTCGGTGGCGGTGTGCGGTGTCCTGACATTCCGTCAAGCATCGGCGATTATCGGCCAACCGGGCGCCGGGGAGCGTCGCGACAGCCCGGGCGGAGGCCGGAATTCCGCCGCGGACCCGAACCCGGCCGGGCGGTCGGTAAAGACTTCGGATGACTCCAGGCCAATACGTCGACCACTGTCGAAATTAACCGACCGGTCGGCCGGTCGGCGCCCTTCCACCGAGCCGGACGCGACGCCGCACGGGAACTCCCCGCCGCCTTACGGGCTTTCGGCCAACCCCGCCGCAAGGCCTGGTCCGCACGGACGTGACGGCGCACGATCGAAGGGACCGGAGCGACGCGACAACGCTCCTGTTCCCCATGCGACTTGTGCGACTGAGGAGACTCGACATGCAGAAGAAGTGGGCACTTCGTGCGGCCACCCTCACCATCGGCGCCGGCGCCGCGCTCGGCCTCGCGGTCGGCACGGCCAACGCCGCGTCCCTGATCCAGTGGGGCTCCACCGGTCAGCCGGTGGTGTGCGTCCAGCAGGCCATGAACTACCTCGACAACGCCGGCCTGTCGGTCGACGGCCAGTTCGGCCAGAACACCTACAACGCGGTGTACGCGTACCAGGGCTCGAAGAGCAACCTGCAGCAGGACGGCCAGGTCGGCCCGCTGACCGGCGGCGACATCAAGGCCGACATCTACAACTCCTACCGTGCGGCGCACGGCTCGGGCGACTACAACACCCAGCAGGTCCTGGGCTCGTGGATGAGCAACTGCAACAGCCAGATCCCCGGCTGACCGTCGCCACTTCCCCGGCGATGAGCGGCTGACCGAGGCTGGTTCCGCACCGTGCGCACGGTGCGGAACCAGCCTCGACCGGTATCTCGACCGGTATCAGGCCTCGCCGGTGGCGACGCGCTGGGCCTGGCTGCGCTCGACGCAGAACTCGTTGCCCTCGGGGTCGGAGAGGACGGCCCAGCCGCGCCCGTCCGCCGTGCGGCGGTCGTCGACCATCCGCGCGCCCAGGGCCAGCAGTCGCTCGACCTCCTCCTCCCGGGAGCGGTCCTGCGGCTGGAGGTCGAAGTGGATCCGGTTCTTCACCGACTTGCCGTCCGGCACCCGGATGAACAGCAGCGCAGCCCCCGCGGACTCCACCAGCACCTCCGGGTCCCCGGGGTTGTCGTCCTTGCCGAGGGTGCCGTCCAGCACCTCGGCCCAGAAGCCCGCCAGAGCGTACGGGTCAGCACAATCGATCGTCACGTGTCGTACCAGAGAAGCCATGCCCCCCACTCTGGCCCCGGCCGTTCGAATCCGTCCAGCCGATTCCTGGAGTGCCGGTGGCCGTCGAGCGGGAACTCCGGGGGCAGAGCCGTCAGCACCTCCCGGAACGCGTACCCGCTCTTCTCCGCCACGCGGCACGAGGCGGCGTTGTCCACCTGGTGCAGCAGGTCGATCCGGGCCAGGCCCTCGTCGGCGAACGCGGCGAACGCCCAGGCCGTCAGCGCCTCCACCGCGCGTGGTGCGACGCCCCGGCCGCGGGCGGCGGCGGCCGTCCAGTAGCCGACCTCCGCCCCCTCGCCGCCCGGGGTGCCGCGTTTGAGCACCACGTTGGCGACCAGGTCGGCCCCGTCCGCGTCCAGGACCGCGAAGCTGTAGCGGGTGCCCTCCGACCAGCCGCGGTGCTGCAGCTCCAGCCAGCGCGCGGCCTGGTCGGCGTCGTCCACCGGGACGCGGGTGAAGCGGCGCAGCGTCTCGTCCCGGTAGGCCTCGACCAGCGCGGGGGCGTCCCCGTCCTCGAAGGGGCGCAGCAGCAGACCGCCCACCGCCGGGAGGGCGGTGGGGGCGAGGGTCACCGCAGTCCCTCCCAGCCCCAGCGGGGCGTCGGGCCCGGGTCGCCGAGGTCGGTGCCGGCCGGAGAGGCCGAGACGTCCTCGGCGATCCTCGTGCCCCAGTCGAAGTACTCCAGCACCCGCCGGCGCAGCAGTTCGTCGTCCGGGAGCTCCTTGCCGACGGCGGCGGCCATCAGCTCCATCCAGCGCAGGCGCTGCTCCTCGGTGATGGCGAGGCCGAGGTGGGCGCGGAGCAGCGACTGGTGGCCGCCGAGCTCCTCGGTGTAGCGGACCGGGCCGCCGAAGACCTCCGCCAGCCACACGGCGACGTGCTCGATGTGCGTGGTGGTGAAGTGCTCGAAGACGGGTGCGAGGAGGGGGTCGGCGAGGACGCCCTCGTAGAAGGTGTTGCTGAGTCTGCGCAGCGCTTCGATGCCGCCGACGGCCTCGTAGAGGCTGTCGGGCCGCTGGTCGTCGCTCATTGGTGCTCCCCGTTGTGGTGGTGACCGTGCGTCGGGACTTTCCTAGCAGGTCCGGCACAACTCCTCGGCGGTTCTCCGCATTCCGCGCTTGACGTTGTCGTTGGCGTCAGGGTCGGAGGGTGGGCGCATGAACACCGAAGAGGAAGCAGTGGAGCGGCGCGTCGTCCTCGTCACCGGGGCCGGAACGGGGATCGGACGGGAGACGGCGCGGGCGTTCGCCGCCCGGGGCGCGCGGGTGGTGGCGGTCGGACGGCGGCCGGAGCCGCTCGCCGGGACCGCCGCGACCCACCCCGGGCTGATCCGGCCGCTGGCCGCCGACATCACCGGCCCGGACGCGCCGGAGGCGATCGTCGCGGAGACGGTGGAGCGGTACGGTCGGCTGGACGTCCTGGTCAACAACGCCGGGATCGTGCGCGCCGGGCAGGCCGTCGGCGACCACGACAGGGCGGGCGTCGAGGCGCTGCTCGCCACCAACCTCGTCGCCCCCGTCCTGCTCGGGCGGGCCGCGGTGCCGGCGCTGGCGGCGAGCCGGGGCGTCGTGGTCAACGTCAGCACCGCCGTCGGGCAGCGCGGGTGGCCGTCCAACGCGGTGTACGCGGCGAGCAAGGCCGCACTGGAGACGGTGACCCGCAGCTGGGCGGTCGAACTGGCGCCGCGCGGCATCCGGGTCGTGGCGGTGGCGCCCGGGGCGATCGACACGCCGATCGGCGAGCACGCGGCGTTCGGCCCCGAGCAGCGCGCCGCCGTCCGCGCGTGGCAGATCGCGCACACCCCGCTGGGCCGGATCGGCCGACCGGCGGAGGTGGCCTGGGCGATCGTTCAACTGGCCGAGCCGCAGGCGTCGTTCGTCACCGGAGTAGTGTTGTCGGTCGACGGGGGCGCGCTCGTGGGATGACGCGCGACGGGCGGAGCCATCGGGGGCGGTGCGTGGTGCGGATCGGGGAACTGGCCGAGCTGACCGGCACGACGGCCCGCGCGCTGCGGCACTACGAACAGGCCGGGCTGCTCACCGCCGGGCGCACGCCGAACGGCTACCGCGAGTACGGGGAGGCCGACGCCGTCCGGGTGCGCAACATCCGCGCACTGCTCGGCGCGGGGCTCACCCTGGACGACCTCCGGCCCCTCCTGGGCTGCCTGGACGGCGACGTCATGGCACAGCCGCCGTCCGCGCGGGTCCTCGGGATCGCCCGCGACCGGCTGGCCGTCCTGGAACGGCGGATCGCCGCCCAGACCGAGGCCAGGGACCGGCTGCTCGCCGCGTTGGAGGCGGCGGGGAACGCGGTGGCGGGCAAGGCGGTCGCGGGGAACGCGGTGGCGGGGAACACGGTGGCGGGCAAGGCGGTCGCGGGGAACACGGTGGCGGGCAACGCAGTCACGGGGAACACGGCCGTCGGCGCCACGGCCGTCAGCACCACGGCCGCAGGGTCGCGTTCGGACGGGTGACACCCCCGATCGGGGGTGTGCAGGGAGCGGTCCGGAGAGGACAGTGGGCGCATGCAGATTCCACTCTCCGTGATGGACTTCCTCGACCGGGCCGAGCTCGTCTACGGCGACCGGGTCGGGATCGTCGACGAACCCGTGCAGCCGGCCGCCCCCTGGGGCGAGCTCGACTACCGCCGGATCGCCGAGCTGGCCCGGGCCCAGGCCGCCGGGCTGGACCGGCTCGGCGTCGGGCCGGGCGAGCGGGTCGCGATCGTGTCGCACAACTCCGCCCGGCTGCTCACCTCCTTCTTCGGGGTGAGCGGGTACGGCCGGGTACTGGTGCCGGTGAACTTCCGGCTCAAGGCCGAGGAGGTGGCGTACATCGTCGAGCAGAGCGGCGCCTCCGTCCTGCTCGTCGACCCCGAACTCGCCGACGCGCTGCACGGGGTGGTGGCCAAGCACAAGTTCGTGATCGGGGCCGACAGCGACGCCGTCCTCTACGACTTCGACAACTCCCCCCGCCGGTACGCGATCTCCGAGAACGACACCGCCACCATCAACTACACCAGCGGAACCACCGCCCGCCCCAAGGGCGTTCAGCTCACCCACCGCAACATCTGGCTCAACGCGACGACCATGGGCCTGCACTACGGCGCGAGCGACCGCGACGTCTACCTCCACACCCTGCCGATGTTCCACGCCAACGGCTGGGGGCTGCCGTTCGCCCTCACCGGCCTGGGCGCGCAGCACATCGTGCTCCGCAAGGTCGACGGCGCCGAGATCCTGCGCCGCATCGACCGGCACGGCGTGACCTTCCTGTGCGGCGCGCCCGCGGTCGTCCAGATGGTGCTGGACGCGGCGGCCGACTGGGACGGCCCGGTGCCAGGACGCGACCGGGTGCGGATGATCGTGGCCGGCGCCCCGCCGCCCACCTCCGTCGTCCAGCGCGTCGAGGCCGAACTGGGCTGGGAGTTCATGCAGCTCTACGGCCTGACCGAGACCTCCCCGGTGGTCACCGTCAACCGCACCCGCGCCGAGTGGGACGCCCTGCCCGCCGCCGAACGGGCGGAGAAGCTCGTGCAGGCCGGCGCCCCCTCCCTCGGCACCCAGCTGCGGGTCGACCCGTCCGGCGAGGTGCTCGTCCGCTCCAACACCGTCCTGGACGGCTACTGGCAGCAGCCCGAGGCGACCGCCGAGGCCCTGCGGGACGAGTGGTTCCACACCGGCGACGGCGGCTTCCTCACCGACGGCTACCTCACCATCTCCGACCGCAAGAAGGACGTCATCATCAGCGGCGGGGAGAACGTCTCCTCGATCGAGGTGGAGGACTGCCTCTACGCCCACCCGGCGGTGGCCGAGGCCGCGGTGATCGGCGTGCCGGACGAGAAGTGGGGCGAGACCGTCAAGGCGCTGGTGGTGCTCCGGGAAGGGCACGGCGGCGTCACCGCGGCCGAGCTGATCGCGCACTGCAAGCAGCGGCTGGCCGGCTACAAGTCGCCCACCTCCGTGGAGTTCCGGGACGAACTGCCGCGCACCGCCACCGGGAAGCTGCAGAAGTTCCGGCTGCGCGAGCCGTACTGGAGCGGGCAGGACCGGCAGGTCAACTGAGCAGGCAGGCCGACCGAGCGGGCAGGCTGGTCGACCGAGCGGGCAGGCCGACCGGGTCGGCGGGGTCGCGGGCGGTCCGGGTCAGCCGAGCAGTCCCGACTCCCTGGCCGCCACGGCGAGTTCGGTCCGGTTGCGGACGCCGAGCTTGTGCATGGCGGACTTCAGGTAGCCCGTCACGGTGTTGCAGGTCAGCCCCAGCCGGGCGGCGATCTCCGGGTTCGTCCGGCCGGTCGCCGCCCAGCGCAGCACCTCGTGCTCGCGCGGGGTCAGGGGTCGTGCGGGGGCGGCAGCCCGGTCCTTCCCGGCGGGGCCGGGCTCCGCGCGGCTCCAGGCGGCGGCGCCGGCGAGCGCCCGGGTGGCGGTCGCCGCCAGCTCGCCGACGGCCGCGATCCTGACGTCCCCGAACGGCACGACGGCGCGCAGCGAGGCGTACACCACGCCGTGCACGGTGCCGCCGTGCAGCAGGGGCACCGTGAGCATCGCGTACAGGCCCTCGGCGCTGACGGCCGCGTCGTGGTGGTGCGAAATGGTGGTGGCGGCCCGGTAGTCGGGCACCCAGCTGGGAGCCCGCTCGGCGAGCGCGCGCCCGCCCAGTCCGGTGCCGGCCGGGACGGGACGGTCGTGCAGCAGGTCCGCCCGGGTACCGGCCCAGTGCCGCAGCACCAATCCGTCCTCGCCCGCCCGGTGCCCCGGCAGCGCCACCGGCAACGGCTCCGGCACGCCCACCAGGCCGACGTCGGCACCGCACTCCGCCACCACCCGGCGGGCGAGGTCGCCTAGCACGGCGTCCCTGACCAACTCGGCGGCGCGCGCCCCGAGCCCGGGGTCGTCCGGGGGCGCGGCGGTGAGGGTCTCCACGGCCCCTGTCATCGCGAGACTGCCCTTCGCATCGCGTGCATCGCGAGATTGTCACACGCGGCACGGGCGCTGGCGAGGGTTCCGGTGTGCGGGTCCGGCAGCGTTGATTCGGCGGAGTGGCGGGCGTGGTGGCCGCCCCCGGCGTAGGGTGCGGCCGTGACCGTGGATTACCGGCGGGTAATGCGCCGGGACCGGAGGAAGGGGAACCGATGACGGATCCGAACGCCCCGCAGGATGCCTCGAAGGACGTCCCACAGGACGTCCCGCAGAACGCCCCACAGGACGGCCCGCAGGACGGCCCGCAGGACGTCCTGCGCGGCCTGCTCGCCGACCTCGGCGCCGAGAGCGCCGTCCTGGACGCGCTGGTGGCCGACCTCCCCGCGGCCGGCTGGGCCCGCCCCACACCCGCCGAGGGCTGGACGGTCGCGCACCAGATCGCCCACCTCGCCTGGACCGACGACTGGACGGTCCGCGCCGCCCGCGACGGCGAGGCCTTCACCGCGGCCGCCGGCGCCGCCTTCGGCGACCTCCTCGCGGCCGGCCGCGACCCGGTCGACGAGGGCGCGGTCGCGGGCGCCGCCGAGGAGCCCGCCGCCCTGCTCGCCCGCTGGCGCACCGGACGCGACGCGGTGCACACCGCGCTCGCCGCCACCCCGGCCGACGTCAAGCTGCCCTGGTTCGGCCCGCCGATGAAGCCCGCCTCGATGGCCACCGCCCGCCTGATGGAGACCTGGGCGCACGGCCAGGACGTCGCCGACGCCCTCGGGGTGACCCGCGAGCCCTCGGCCCGCCTGCGGCACATCGCCCACCTGGGCCTGCGCACGCTCGGCTTCGCCTTCACCCTGCACGGCCGCCCCGCCCCGCAGAGCCCGGTCCGCCTCGAACTGACCGCCCCCGACGGCACGTCGTGGACCTTCGGCCCGGCCGACGCCACCGACGTGGTGCGCGGCCCGGCACTGGACTTCTGCCTCCTGGTCACCCAGCGCCGCCACCACGACGACCTCGCCCTCACCGCCACCGGCCCGACCGCCACCGCCTGGCTCCCCATCGCCCAGGTCTTCGCCGGCCCACCCGGCAAGGGACGGCAGCCCGGCACCGGAGCCTGAACGGCCCCGGGCGGGTCTGTGCCTAGACTGCGACTTGCCGAATGCACATACCCGGAGGCGGCACCATGAGCTTCTACGAGCGGCACCGCGACTTCGTCAAGGTGGTGCTGCGCACGGCCCCTGACGGTGTCCGGGTCGAATGGTCCGGCGACATGCTGGTCATGCAGGCAGCCTCTTCCAGCGTTCACCAGTTGAACCTCGGACTCGTCCAGCGCCAGTTCGAGCACCATGCCCCGGACGACTACGTGCCCGGCGGCTACACCACGCTGACCACCCCCGACATGACGAAGGGACGCAGCCCTGATCTGACCTACCTTCCGATCGCCTCCCTGGCCCGGCCGGGCAACAGCACCCCCGCCGAGGAAGCGCTCGTCGCGGTCGAGGTGGTCTCGCCGTCCAACCCCGGGAACGACTGGGTGGACAAGCTCCGCGACTACGCGGTGATGGGCATTCCGCTCTACCTGATCGTCGACCCGCGGGAGGGCACGGTCACGCTGTTCTCCGAACCGAACCACGACCGCTACCACGCGCGGCACGACCGGAAGTTCGGGGACAGCATGCGCATCCCCGAGCCGTTCGACTTCGACCTGGACCTGAGCGGGCTCGTGCGCTACCCCGACTGAGTGGCCCGAGGACTCTGCGGCTTCAGAGGCCGATCCGCAGTGGTGTGAGCCGGGTGGCGATCAGGTTGGTGGCGCCGCGGTCGCGTTCGATGTGGCCGTGGACGAGGAGGCCGGCCCGGTCGAGGGCGGTGCGGCGCTGGGACTCCCAGACCGGGCGGTTGCAGATCACGTTGATCAGACCGGTCTCGTCCTCCAGGCTGAGGAACAGCACCCCGCCGGCCGTCGGCGGCCGCTGCCGGTGGGTGACCAGGCCGCCGACCACCACCGCCGTCCCCGGTGGGACGTCCGGGAGTTGGGCCGCGGAGAGCGCTCCGCCGCGCTCCAGGTGGGCACGCAGGTGCTGGAGCGGGTGGCTGGTGGCGGAGGTGCCGGTGGCCCACAGGTCCGCGATGGTCTCCTCGACCGGGCTCAGGCCGGGCAGCTCCGGCGCCTCCGTGCCGGGGGTGGTGCCGGGCAGCAGATCGGCCGAGATTCCGGCGAACGCGCCCGCCGACCACAGAGCTTGACGTCTCGTCAACCCGAAGCAGTCAAACGCACCGGCCGTCGCCAGCGCCTCCAACACGGGCGCGGTCAGGCCCGTCCGGCGAGCGAAGTCCTCCAGGCCGGCGTACGGCTGCCCGGCCACGATCGCCTCGGCCTGCGGGGAACCGATGCCGCGAACCGTCTCCAGCCCGAGCCGGATCGCCGGCTGCGGACGGCCCGCCGTCAGCGGCGGCGCCGGCGTCGGCCCCCGGTACGGCTCCAGGCCGGGCCGCGCCCCGCTCGCGTTGACGTCCACCCCGCGCACCCGCACCCCGTGCCGCCGCGCGTCCGAGACCAGGCTGAGCGGCGAGTAGAAGCCCATCGGCTGGTTGGCCAGCAGGGCGCAGGCGAAGGCCGCCGGGAAGTGGTACTTGAGCCAGGCGCTCGCGTACACCAGGTAGGCGAAGCTGATCGCGTGGCTCTCCGGGAAGCCGTAGTTGGAGAACGCCTCGATCTTGCCGTAGACGTCCTCGGCCACCTCGGGCGGGATGCCGCGCTCCGCCATGCCGGTCAGCAGCCGCTCGCGCAGCCGGGCGACCCGCTCGTGCGACCGCTTGGCCCCCATCGCCTGCCGCAGCAGGTCCGCCTCCGCGGGCGTGAACCCGGCGCAGTCGATGGCGAGTTGCATCATCTGCTCCTGGAACAGCGGCACCCCGAGCGTCTTCCCGAGCGCGTTCTCCATCAACGGGTGCGGGCAGCCCGCCGGTTCGGCCCCGGCCCGCCGGCGCAGGTACGGGTGGACGGAACCGCCCTGGATCGGGCCGGGGCGGATCAGCGCCACCTCGACCACCAGGTCGTAGAAGTGGTCCGGCTTGAGCCGGGGCAGCGTCGCCATCTGCGCCCGCGACTCGACCTGGAACACCCCGACGGTGTCGGCCCGCCGCAGCATCGCGTACACGCCCTTGTCGTCGTCCGGGATGGACGCCAAGTCGTAGCGCAGGCCGTGGTGTTCGGCGATGAGGTCGCACGCGTCGTGCAGCGCGGCGAGCATGCCGAGCCCGAGCAGGTCGATCTTCACCAGTCCGGCCCCGGCCGTCGACTCCTTGTCCCACTGCAGGACCGAACGCCCGGGCATCCGGGCCCACTCGGTCGGGCAGATCTGGCCGATCGGCTCCTTCGTGAGCACCATGCCGCCCGAGTGGATGCCCAAGTGGCGCGGCAGTCCGTGGAGTTGCTCGGCCAGCGACAGCACGTCGGCCGGGATGACGGCGTCCGCGCCGGGCGCCGAGCGGAAGTCGGTCTGCCGGCTGAACGCGTCCACCTGCCCCTGCGGGTAGCCGAGCACCCGGGCCGCGTCGCGGATCGCCAGGCGGGGCCGGTAGGTGATCACATTGGCCACCTGGGCGGCGTGCTCGCGCCCGTAGCGGCGGTAGACGTACTGGATGACCTCCTCGCGGCGGCGGTTCTCGATGTCCAGGTCGATGTCGGGCGGCCCGTCCCGGGCGGTGGACAGGAAGCGCTCGAACAGCAGCTTGTAGTGGATCGGGTCGACGGCGGTGATCCCGAGGGCGAAGCAGACCGCCGAGTTGGCCGCCGACCCCCGGCCCTGGCACCAGATGTCCTCGCGGCGGCAGAAGTCCACGATGTCGTGCACGATCAGGAAGTAGCCGGCCAGGTCGAGGTCCTCGATGACGTCCAGCTCCTTGGCGAGCTGGCGCCGGGCGGCGGCGTTGCCCGCTCCGAATCGGGCCGGGCCGCCGGCCGCGACCAGGGCGCGCAAGTGGCCGATCTCGCTCCCGCCCCCGGGGACGGGGTAGCCGGGCAGCTCCGGATCCAGCTTCGCGAAGTCGAAGGCGCAGCTCCGGCCGAGCTCGGCGGTCGCCCGCTGCACCCCGGGGAAACGCGCCAGGCGGGCCGCCATCTCCCGCCCCGAGCGCAGGTGCGCGGTGCCGGACGCCTGCGTCCAGCCGGCCGCGTCCTGCAGCGTGCGGCGCTCGTGCAGCGCGGCCAGGCTCTGCGCGAGGCGGCCCTGGGCCGGGCCGGCGTGATGCGCGTTCGTGGACGCGACGACGGGCAGGCGCAGCCGGGCCGCGAGCGCGGCGAGGGCGTCGTTGCGCCGGTCGTCGCCGGGCAGGCGCTGGTCGATCAGCTCGACGTGGACGTTCTCGCGGCCGAACAGCTCGGTGAGGGTGTGGAGTTGGCGTGCCGGGCTACCGGGGGCGGGCGGAGGCGCGAACGGGGTGGCGGGCGGGGGCGCGAGCGTAGGCGTGAACGGGGTGGTGGGCGGATTCGCCGACGGAGTGGCGGACAGGGCGGCGGGCACCCGGCCGAGGCGGCAGCCGGTGAGCACCGCCCAGTGGCCGTCGTGCGCCCCGGCCAGCGCCTCCACGTCGTACGCCGGCCGGCCCTTCGCGCCACCGGCCATCTGTGCGGCGGCGATCGCAGCGGAGAGGCGGCGGTAGCCCGCGGGGTCGCGGGCGAGGATGAGCAAGTGCTCGGTGCGGCCCTCGTCGTGACGGATCGTCAATTCCGCTCCGAAAGCGGTGGCCAGCCCCGTCCCCCGGGCGGCCTCGGCGAGCCGGACGGCACCGTACAGCCCGTCGTGGTCGGTGAGCGCCAGCGTCTCCACGCCCAGCCGCAGCGCCTCGGCGACCAGATCCTCCGGGTCGCTCGCGCCGTCGAGGAAGCTGAAGGCGGAGTGCACGTGCAACTCGGCCCAGGGCTCGCTCGGGCGGGGGGCGGGACGGGGAACGTCTCCGCCGCGTCCCTCTCCGTTCCGGGCCTCCTCCCCGTTCCGGGCCTCCTCTCCGTTCCGGGCCTCTCTGCCTCGGGCCTCCCCGTCTCGGGCCTCCCCCTCCCGGGTGGGGCGGTGCAGCGGGACGACCTTGTCCGACGCTTCGCCGGTCATGCGGCGGCGCAGCTCGCTCCAGGGGACGGTGGGGTGGCTGGTGAAGCCCATCGGGGATCGCCTTCGTTCTCGTGCTCTCGCTCCCCCTCGGGTCGGTTCGGTGGCCGCTAGTCGTAGCCAGCCTCCAGGTACCACCCACCCCCCTCCACGGTCAGCAGCAGCGCCCGGCCGCCCACCACCACCTGGAACCGCGCCCGACGGCGGGCCAGCGACTGATCCCACCAGTACTCGACCGCCGGCCACGGCCCGGTCCAGCCGTCCACCCGCTCCTCCCGCCCCCGCACCACGACCACGGCCGGCCGGCCCGACACCCCCGCCCGGCCGTCCACCGCCACCGGCCGCCCGTCCTCGTCCAGCACCCGCACCGGCACCGGCTCCCGCAGCACCACGGCCGGCCACACGTCCAGCAACCGCCCGGGCCACGGGGCACCGGCCGGCGCCGCCGCCTCGTACGGCTCGCCCCACGGCACCCTGACCGCCTGCTCCGCCGGACCACGCCCGCCCCCCGGCTCGATCCGCCGCAGCCCGGCATGCCCGAGCACCGCCTGCACCCGCGCCACCGCCCGCTCCACCCGGTCGTCCGCGACCGCCTGACCCCACAGCGCCAACTGCCGCCCCTCGTCGGGCGACAGGCCGTCGGGGGCCAGGCGGAGGAGGACGAAGCCGGTGTCGGTGTCGGGGGCGGGGGGTCGGGTGGTCGCGTCGGCGGTGCCGTCGGGGCGGATGGGGTCGGCCGACCTGCGGGCGGGGCCGACGGACCCGCGGGTGGGGCCGACGGACCCGCGGGTGGGGCCGACGGACCGGACTGGGCCGGCGTCGGGGCGGGCATGGCCGGCGTCGGGGCCGCCCGGCCGAGGTCCGGAGCTGCCGCCGAAGCGAGCGCCGCCGGCGGCCGGAGCGTCAGCGGGACCGCCGGGCCTGGTTCCGGGGCCGAAGGTGCCATCGGGTCGGGCCCGAACGGCGGTGTGGCCGTCGGGTCCGGCCGCGCCGCTGTCCCGTCGAGTGTGGTCGGTGCCGGAGGTGCCATCGGGCCAGGTCCGGTCGGCGGTGTGGCCGGGTGCGGAGGTGAAGGCGCCGGCGCTCTGCCAGGCCTGGAGCTGCCAGCGGACCCGCTCGGCCAGTGCCGTCGCCGACAACCGGCCCTCGTGCCGCCAGAGTCGCGACGCCGTCCGGCCGTCCGCGCACTCCACCTCGACGGCCACCCGCTGGCAGGTCAGTCCCGCCGCGGCCAGTCGCCGGTGCAGTTGCTCGGCCAGCGTGCGGGCGACGAACACCAGTGGTTCGGCCAGTGTCTCCGGCGGGTCGAAGCGCTGCTCGACGGCCAGGTCGGGCCCCTCTCCGCGCGGCACCAGCGGGCGCGGGTGGAGACCCCGGGCCAGTCGGTGCGCGGCCGTCCCGGTGGGGCCGAACCGGTCCGCGACGGCCTCCGGCGGCAGCGCGGCGAACGCCCCGACGGTGGGCAGCCCGAGCCGCCCCAGCAGCTCCGCCAGGTCCTCGTCGCCGAGCGCGCTCACCGGGTACGGCGCGAGGAACTCCGCCGTCCGGCCGGCCGGCACCAGCACCCCGGCCCTGGCCGCCAGCACGGCGGCGAACAGGCCGTCCGCCACGCCGACCTGGGCGTGGGGGGCGGTGGCCGTCGCGGGTTCCGCGTCCCGGCGCACGGGTTCTGCGTCCCCACCGGGGACGGCGTCCGGGACCGGCTCCTCGGCCAGCGCCGCCGCGACCGCCGTCCGGACCTTCGACGCCAGCGCCTCCTCGCCGCCGAAGTAGCGGCCCGGCCCCTTCACCGGGATGGCGCACAGGCCCGGACGGATCACCTCCACCCGGGGCGTGAACCCCGCCACCGCCGCGACCACCGGCTCGAACCGCCGTGTCTCCGCCTCCGGATCCCGGTCACGCAGCTCCAGCGCCGGGCAGAGCCGCTGCGCCAGCTTGAGCCGCTGCCCCTGCCGCACCCCGGCCGCCCGGGCTCCCGCCGAGCACGCGAGGATCCGCCCGCCCTCGGTCACCGCCACCGGGTCGTCGCCCGTGACGGCCACCACCGGCCAGTCCGGGCACCACACCACCAGCACGCGCGGCGTGCCTCCGCCCGCCATCTCACACCACCGCCACGCGCTCGGCGGCCTCGCCGATCTCGCCGATCTCGCCGATCTCGGCCGACTGCGCGACCTGCGCGACCTGCGCAACCTTGGCAACCCGCGCGGCCTGAAGGGCAGCAACGGGCTCGGCGGGACGGCGGCGCCCGCGCGGGTGCACCTCCCCGAGCGGATGCACCGCCCCGGCGGCGCCGGACGCGCCAGGCAGGCGGCGCACACGTCCGAACGGCTCCGTCTCGACGACCGCTCCGGCCACCTCCCCCAGCGGGTGCACCCCATCGGAGGCGTCGGCCGCGCCGCTTTCGAACGCGTCCGTCTCCCCTGCGCCCCCCGCGGGCTCGCCGACCGGGCGGGCCGCGCCGTGCTCGTCCGGGAGCCAGAGGCGGGCGGTGCGGCCGGGGGCGGCCGAGCCGCGGCCCTCGGCCACCACCTCCACCTGCCGCCCGGCGAGCTGCCCGTACCCGTCCCCCAGTCCGAACCAGCGCCCGGAGCGCACGCCCAGCCGCAGGGCGGCCCCCGGCCACGGTCCGGCCACCAGCAGCACGCAGCCGCTGCGCCGCAGGACCGCCGCCAGCCGGGTGGCCAAGCGGGGCGGGACGGGGCCGTCCGGGCGGAGCATCACCAGTTCGACGGCGCCGGCCAGCACCGACACCACCTCGGCCCAGTGCGGCCCGGGGTCGTCCGCGACCAGCAGTCGCCGCAGGTCCAACCCGTACCCCTCGGCGGCGGCGAGCCCCAGGTCGGGCAGGCCGACGGCCGCCGCCCAGCCGCCTCCGGCGTCCTTCGCCCCGGCGGCGAGCGCCAGGAGCAGCCCGGTGTCCCCGCCCGCGACGGACACGGCGGTGCCCCGGCGCAGCCCGCCTTCCGGCAGCAGCTCCCGCAGGGCGGGCACCACCGGCAGCAGTCCCCGTTCGGCGGCCGTGGCCTCCGTCGGCGCAGCCGTCGGCACCACCGGTCGGAGCGTGGGCCGCCCTCCGGTGGATTCGAAAGCGGGTTCGATAACGAGCACACCCCCAGGATCGAACATTCGTTCGCAAAGATTCAAGTCCGAATAGGCCACCCCATCCGTCACGCTCCGTATTGCCGGGGGCATGACAAGCAATCCCGAAAGGCGAGGTGAGAGCCGTGCGCACGGCCTCCGCGCCCTGCAAGCCTCAGATCGGGAGCCCGACGATCCCCCACCCACGCCGCTCGGCCTCGCCGACCACTTCCCCCCACCCGGACAGCAGCCCCGCGAAGTCGTCGAAGCCCTCGATCCTGCCGCCGGGGGAGGCCGCGAGGCGGTCGTACGGCTCCCGCACCCTCGGCAGGACCGGGACGATCTCCCGCCAGCGGCGGCTGAGGCGCGCCGTTTCAGCCGGGCCCCACGCGATCAGCGGCCCGGACCGCAGGACCGGGTCGTCGGGCGGGAAGACGCCGGCCTCCACCTGTTCGGTGTCGGTCTCGATCTCGGGACCCCACCAGATCAGCGCCCCGAGGAAGTCGTCCAGCAGCGCCCGCGGCTCGCGTCCCACGCCGCGCCGGGCATGGTCCCAGCCGTCCGCGGCGCAGAAGTGCGACTTGACCGAGCCGCTGATGCCGTCGAACTCGAACCGTCCCAGCCACGACGGGCCCGGCTCGAACCACACCCAGCCGGCGTGGACGACGCGGTCGTCGTCATCCGGGTACGCCGCGTCCTGGAGTGCGTCCGCCCGGTCGTCCGGCGCGATGCCCATGAGGTGGCCCCAGTCGACGACCAGGACCGTGATGTCAACACCCATGCGGCGAGGCTAGGGCACGCCAACGGGCCGCCAGACGAACACCTCGGTGGCCGGCTGACGGACCGAGAAGCGGCCCGCCGCGGAGGCGCGGGCCAGGAGCCGGCGCAGGTCGGCCTCGAACGCCGCCCGCCCGGGGCCGAACAGGTGCGGCGCCGAGAAGGACATCGAGAACACCCCGGCCACCACGTCGTCCACCGTCCGCTCCAGCACCAGCCCGCCGGGGACGACCACGCGCTCCGGGCCCGCGAAGCCCGCCCGGGCGAGGACGGCGGACTCGTTGCCGGGAGTGCCGGCGGCCAGGAGGCCCCGGCCCGCGCGCCGGACCGGGCCCAGGTAGCGGCGGACGAGCTCGCCGATCGCCGCGTCGGGGACGGGCGGGTGCGGGAGGCCTTCGGCGGGGCGGGGGTCTTCCTTCGGGTTCGGCCCGTCGCCCGGCTTCAGGTCCGGCTTCAGGTCCGGCTTCAGGTCCGAGACGTGCACGAGCGCTCCGCCGGGACGCAGCATGCCGCGGACGGTCGCCGCCACCAGGTCGCGGTCCATCCAGTGGAAGGACTGGCCGAACGTCGCCACCGTGAACGTTCCCAGCCCGGCGGGAAGTTGCTCCGCCCGGATTCGCAACCAGGTGCTGCGGCCGGCCACTTCGGCCGCCTTCGCCGCCCGACGGGCCGCGGCGATCATCCCGGCGTCCGGATCCACCCCGACGACCTCCTCGAACCGGTGCGCCAGCAGCAGCGCCAGCGTCCCCGGCCCGCAGCCCACGTCGAGCAGCCGCCCCCGGCCGTCCAGCCGCAGCACCCCGGCCAGCGCGTCCGCCAGGCCGGGCGCGTAGGGCAGCCTGCCGCGCTCGTAGTACGCGGCCGTGCCCGCGAACAGCGTCTCGTCCCACGTCCAGCCGTCGATCATGGCCGCCGCCTTCCAGGGTTCGCCCGCCTCGGATCCGCGGATGTGACGCTACGCCACATCCGTCCGGCGAAACCCGGTGGACAGCCCCGGGGCCGTCCACAGACTGGTCCCATGACCGCCACCGACCCCAAGGCCGATCTCCGCGTCTACCTCCAGGACGCCCGCGACGTCCTGCTCTGGAAGCTCGACGGCCTCTCCGAGTACGACCTCCGCCGCCCGCTCACCCCGACCGGCACCAACCTGCTCGGCCTCGTCAAGCACCTCACCGGCGCCGAGGCGCTCTACTTCGGCGACACCTTCGGCCGCCCCTTCCCCGAACCCGCCCCGCTCTGGATCACCGGCGCCGCCGAACCGAACGCCGACCTCTGGGCCAGGGCCGACGAGACCACGGAGGACGTCGTCGGGCGCTACCGCCGGGCCTGCGCGCACGCGAACGAGACGATCGAGGCGCTGCCCCTCGACGCGGTCGGCCAGGTGCCGTTCGGCGCACGGTCGAAGCAGACGCTCCACCGGGTCCTGGTGCACATGGTCTCCGAGACCCACCGGCACGCCGGCCACGCCGACCTCGTCCGCGAACTCGTCGACGGCGCCACCGGCCAGCGCCCCGACGGCGCCAACACGGCTCCGGGCGACGCCCCTTGGTGGGCCGCCCACCACGCCCGCGTGGAGCGCGCCGCACGGGACGCCGCCGGGCTCAGCTGACCTCGGCGTCCGCGGCGAGCCTGAGACCGGCGGCGGCGTGGCGCCGGGCCGTGGTCACCCGCAGCAGTCGGCTGCCGAGCAGGCTGTACATGGCCAGATGGTTCTCGTCGATGCCGTCGTCGGCGCCAGTGCCGGTGCCGATGCTGGTGCCGGTGTCGGCGCTCGTGTCGGTGTCGGCGTCGTCGGTCATGTGGCGCTCCATCAGTGGGCATGGGTGCGGATGTGCCCCCGCAGGCCCCTCACCCTGATCGGGTACGAGACGGCCCGCAACGGGATTTGATGGGCCATGGCCTACATCCGCCGAGCACCGGCTACACGTACCGGCGCGCCGTCGCGACGAAGGCGTCGATCGACTCCCGGCTGCCGTCCCGCCGGGCGGTGACGTCCTGCCGGTCCACCGCCCGGTCGATCCTGCCGATCCGCTCGAAGGCCTCCCCGGCAACGGCCAGGAGCTCGGGCTCGTCAACGAGCAACTGGAGCTGGAACAGGGCCCGCTGCGCCCCGGAGCGCGTCTCGAACGACCGCTTGCGCAACTCGACCTCGTCCTCGGCGTCACGCCCCTCGTGCACGCAGAACCAGTGGTGCAGTGCGGCCTGCCGGTACTCCACGAGCAGTCCGGCGTACGAGCCGAAGGTCTCCAGCCGCTCCTGCCGCCCGCGCTCCAGACGGGTGTTGTGCTCCGTGCGGAGTGCGGCGCGCCGCTGGAAGACGTGCGTCACCGTCGACCCCAGGAGCGTGCCGAGCACCGCGATGATGCTCGTGACCATGGCATTCATGCCGCACATGCAACCAGACGCCCCAAGGGCACTGACCACGGAGGTGGACGGGGTTCACGGCACCTCGCTTGCGGGCAAGCCACCCCCCGGCCGTATCCCCAACCTCACGGGACAGAACACCTAGGCTTCCCGGCATGATGATGCAGGGCGTGGAACTGGCCGCCCGCTGCGACGGGTGCGGGGGCACGGCTACGCGGTGGGTGCGGCAGTTCGTCCAGGAGCGGGGGCCTAGGCAGGGGCGAGGCCCGGGCTGGGAGCTGTGGTGGGACTCCGAAGGGTCCTGCCGGGACTGCGGCGCCGCCTGGTGCGAGCACGCGGGGCCGGAGCCGGCGCCGGAGGCCGTCCGGGAGGCGCTGCTGACCGCGCACGGGCCGTTCCGGCTGCGGCCGGCCGGGGCTTCGGTCGATGCGGTGGCGGCGCTGCGGGTGTTCCGGACCTTTCGGGCTTCCCCGGTGCTCCCGGAGGGCGACGGGGCCGTCCCGCTCGGTCGGGCGCGTGAACTGCTCGGCGAGTTCCGTGATTTCGGCCTGGTCGGGACGGAGGCCGAGATGACCGTTCTGGGTCTGCTGCTGCGGGATCACGGCGTTCCGGCCGAGGTGTCGACCGGCCCGGGGCGGGCGTACCGGTACGTAGGGCCGCCGGAGTTGTGGGGTGGTGGCGGACCGGGTGGGCAGCTGGTACGGACGGAGCCCGAGTTCGCCGACTGGGTGGGCGAACGGACCGCCGCGGAGCTCGCGGAACCGTTCACCTTCGTCGTCGACCTCGCCGGCTTCCTGCGCCTCGCCCCGCGCCGCAGTGAGCACGTGGTCTGCGCGGGCGGCGAGTTGGTGCTGAGCGCCGGGGAGGTCCGTTTCGAGCGGGGTGACGACGCGGACTTCCACGGCTGGACGGCCGAGGAGGTCAGCAACCAGTCCACCGGGTACTGTCCGGACGTCGTGTCCTGGTCTGCCGTCGCCGCGGCGCTGGAGCGGATCGGCGTGCGCCGCCCGGGCGGCTTCACGCACGGGATCGTGTTCCGGCGCTGCCCGGGCTGCCGGGGCGTCAACGTCGTCCGCGAGGGCTCCTTCGTGTGCGTGTTCTGCGACGGCGACCTACCGGTCCGGTGGAACGTGGACGACGGATCACGGGTGTAGTGCGGGCCCGGTGCGGGGGTGTCGGCGGCGGCCGTTAGGGTCGGGGTGGTCAGTCGGGGTGGTCGGGGGTCGTACGGGGAGGGTGGTGGGCTCGTGGGGTACGGGCTGGTGATGGCCGGGGAGCTTCCGGCCGGGGTGGTGCACACGGGGAGCCGGGAGTTCCTGGAGCGGGAGGGCCTGCCGCGGACGGGGGCGTTCCTGGACTTCGGGCGCTTCGGGGACGGGCCGCTGGAGTCGGTGGAGCTGTCGGCGTCTGCGGAACCGTCCGCCTTGGCGGAGGCCGCCGGGGCCCCGGCCGCTGGAGCCCAGGCGGCCGGGCCGCTGTTCGTGCTGGGCGAGACGGAGTACTGCGCACCGTTCGCACGCGCCGGGAACACGGTGCTGCTGGACGGCGTCACCGGCGAGGTGTTCCTCGCGAAGCCGTCGGGCGAGCACCTGGACCGCGACCTCCTGGCCTCCGACCTGCCCGCGCTGGCCGCGATGGTGCGGGAGGTCGAGTCGGTGGCGGAGACCGCCCGCCGGCCCGAGGCGCTGGACGGGCGGCGCGGTCCGGCCGTCGTGGCCGAGGTGATGGCGGCGGCGGACCGCCGGCTGCGGGAGCTCGACCCCGGGCTGTTCGGCCGCTCGGACGTCCCGCCCGCGCACTGGGGCACGACGCTGCTGGTGCGGGCCCTGGGCTGGGGCGCGCTGCCGGGCGGCCCGGACGGGCCCGCGTACGAGATCGGCGCGGACCTGGTCGCGGAGATCGCGACGCTGACGGACGAGGGCCTGGTCCACCGCTACCGTCCCGAGGAACTGCCACCCGGCCTCGTGCACGAGCCGACACGCCGGCTGCTGACCGGGATCGGCCTGCCGCTGGGCGGGGCGATGTTCGGGGTGTCCGAGGAACCGCTGGTCACCATGGGCGAGGCGTACCCGGAGTACTTCGACGGCGAGGAGGAGCGCCCCTACCAGCGCGACTTCGTCGCCCTCGGGCACTGGCCGACGGACCTCGTGATCGCGCTGGACGGCGCGACCGGCCTGCTGGAGCTGCCCGACTGGTACGACGACGGCGAGCCCGAGGCCTACCTCAACCGCGACCTCTCCGCCCTGCTCTACTCGCTGTGGACGTACGAGCGCATGCGCGCCGAGTGGGAGCGCTGGGACTACGGCCTGGGCCGCGACACCTGGGCGGTGTTCGACCCGCAGTCGCTGCTGAGCACCGCCGTCGACGGCGTGGTCGAGGCCCTCGACCCGGAGGCGTTCGCGCCCGGGCGGTCGTGGCGGCTGCTCGCCGAGGACGCGCACATGGGCGGCCTGCTGGGGTGAACCCGGGCCTTGGGCGGCTGCTGGGGTGAACCCGGGCCTGGGGGCCGCCGTCACGGGATTCGTGGCCGCCCTGCGGGAGCGGCCCCGCGGCGGTGCGGACACGAAGGGTGGCCGCCCCGCCGCACGTCCTGCTCCGCGCCCTGCCACACGCTGCGCCGCACAATCCGAGGCACACCCTGCGGCGAACCGGTCGTGCCTGCTCGCAGGCCGGTACGCTGCCTCGGTGACGAACATCCGTACGGCGACCGCGCGAAGACGGGCGGTCCTGCTCGGCGTCGGCGCGGCGCTGTCGCTCGTCGGCGCGGGCGTCGTGTACGGGGTGCTGTACGCACGGTCACTGGACTTCGCGGAGCGCTGCGAGCAAGGCCTGGTGACCGGCAGCGGACAGCTGCTGGAGACGGGCGCCTCGTGGCTCCCGCCCGACGCATGGTGCCGGTTCGAGGACGGGAGTGTGTCCACCACGCCGTTCTGGGCACTGCTGCTCTTCTACGCACTGCTGACGACGGCGGTGTGGGCCCTGACCGCCCTGGCGCGGGTCCGCCGTCCGCACCCGCTGCCCGGGGCTGAGTGGCAGGTGGGGCACGGGCGGGGCTGGTAGACGCCGACGGAGCTGGTAGGCGCGGACGGATTCCTCCTTCAGACGTTTGGGAGAACGTTTTTGACATCTCGCCAGCTGCGCCGGTGGTGCGGCTCGGCAGGCGGTCCCCACACTCGTGCGGACGGCGGACCGCTCGAAGCGGCGCCCTGAAACGACGCCCTGAAACGACACCGCCGCCACGAAGCAGCGTCGCCGACTTGAAGTTGCCGCAACGGCAGCTCCTACCGTCGTGACCAGGGCCGGAGGAACCGGCCCGGGAACGGCGAACGTGCGGGAACACAACCTGGAGGAGGCGGCCATGGCCTGGCCGATCGCGGAGGTCGCCCGGATGTCGGGCGTCACCGCCCGGACCCTGCGGCACTACGACGAGATCGGGCTGCTGCCCCCGGCGTGGATCGGCTCCAACGGTCACCGCTACTACGAGGAGCGGCAGTTGCTGCAACTGCAGCAGATCCTCGTGCTGCGGGCGCTGGGCGTCGGGCTGACCGAGATCGCCCGGATCCTCGGCGAGCAGGTGGACGAACTGGAGGCCCTGCGCGGCCACCACCACCGGTTGGTCGCCGAGCGGGACCGGCTGGACGGCCTGGCCACCACCGTCTCCCGCACGATCGCCGAACTGGAACGATCCAGGAAGGACGGCACACCCATGACCAGCATCAACCGCCCGGAGAACCTGTTCGAGGGCATCCAGCCCACGGACGTCGCGGCGAGCCTCCGCGACTTCCCCGAGCACGCGGAGGCCGCCTTGCGGGCGACCGCCACGATGACCCCGGCCGAGGTCGAGGCCGGCCAGCGCGAACGGACCGCGCAGATGATCCGGCTCGCCGAGTTCATGACGGACGGCCTCCCGGCCGACGCCGAACCCGTGCAGACCAAGATCGACACGGAGTACCGGGCCCTCATCGCGCTCCGACCGGTCCCCGTCGAGGAGTACCTCGCGATCGCCCGGTCCTGCGTGGAGCACGAGCAGTGGCACGCCGTCTACGAGGCCGTCGCCCCGGGCCTGGCCGCCTACCAGCGGGCCGCCATGGAGGCCTACGCGGCGGCGCGGCTCTCCTGAGCCGGTCCTGCGGGTAACAGCCGGTCGGGGCAGCCGGTGGAAGGCCACGGCCGTCGGACGCTGCCCGGGCCGGGCTGCCGCTCCGGCCGCCCCGAGCAGCGACCTCCCGGCCCGGCGGCGGCCTCACTCGGTGCGCAGCGCCGTGACCGTCCGGGTGCGGGCCGCCCAGGTCGCGGGCAGGAGGGCGCCGATCAGCGCCAGCACCAGGCCGCCGAGTATCAGCGGCCCCACCACCGAGGGGGCGAACACGGCCAGGTCCGCCTCCGGCACCCCGACCCCGGCGGCGCTCGCCGTGGCCGGCATCACCCAGTGGTGCACCAGGATCCCGATCGGCACTCCGACCAGCCCGGCCACCAGCCCGCTCCCGCAGACGGAGGTGAGCACCATGCCGACCGTCTGTCGGGGCGACATCCCGAGTGCCTTGAACACCCCGAGGTCGTGCACCCGCTCGCGGGTGTCCAGCAGCACCGTGTTGAGAACGCCGAGGCCGGCCACCGCGATCAGCAGCAGGGTCAGTGTCCCGGCCAGGGTGTTCATCGCGAGGACGACGAGGTTGAGGTGCGTCCCACCGGGCTCGGCGCCGAGCCCCAGTGGCCGGACGGCGGCGTCGAGCCCGTCCGCGTACGCCTTGGCATCGGTGCCGGCGGTGAGGTCGATGTGGTAGGCGATCGCTTCGGCGTGGACGGGCGAGCCCAGCGCGGTCGGCGCGGCCCGGTCGACGAAGACCAGGTCGTTGGTGGCCAGCACCTCACCGGTGATCCGCACCGGGGTGGAGCGCCCCTGGTCGGTGAGGGTGATGGCGTCGCCCACCTTCGCCTGGTTGGCCCGGAGGTAGCCGGAGCCGACCACCGCCTCGCCGGGGCCGTTGAACCAGCGGCCCGAGACCATCTGGTAGCCGCTCCAGGAGGCGTCGCCGGAGAAGGCCACCACTTCGGAGCGGGCGGTGTTCCCGGCCACCGCGACCGAGGTCGGAACGGTGCTGTACCAGGCCCGGGTGCCGGGGCGGGCGTCGATCGCCCCGGCCACGGCCGCCTCGTCCACGTGGTCGGGGACCTTCACGGAGCCGTCGATCGGGGCCTCCACCACGACCTTGCCCGCGTGCTCGGCCGTCAGGCCCTCCTGGAAGCCGGTGAGCGAGAGCGTGAGGCCGACGCAGAGCGTGACCCCTGCGGTGCCGAGCACCACGGCGGCGGCGGTGGTCGCCGAGCGGCCAGGTCGGTTGAACGGACTCGCCAGCCCGAGGCTCAGGGCACGCGGCAGCGGCAGTCGGCCGATCAGCCGCTGGACCGCGGCCACCGGGCCCGAGCCCGCCGCACCGCCGCCGCGGGCCGTGGCCCGCTTGGCGCCCGGCGCCGTGCGGCCGACCGCGAGCGCCTCGACCGTGCGCAGCCGGCCGGCGCGCAGGGCGGGCACCAGTGCGGTGGCCACCACGGCGGCCAGGGCGACGGCCGGCACCGCGAGGTCCACCCAGAGCGGTATGCCGAGCAGGCCGCCGTGCAGGGCCTTGTGGGCCAGCCCGAGGACGGGGACGGAGAGCACGTTCCCGCCGAGCACGCCGAGCGCGGTGCCGATCCCGGCGGGGATCAGCGCCTGGCCGACGTAGGCGCGAACCACTTGGGCCGGGGTGAAGCCGAGCGACTTGAGGATGCCGATCCGCCGGGTCGCCGCGCTGACGGCGCCACTGACCACCACCCCGATGATCAGCACCGACATGGCCAGGCCGATCACCCCGAAGGCCGTCACGAACGGGACGAAGGTCGCCGCCGTCCGGTTGGCCTCCGCCTGGGCCGGTCGGTAGGAGGTGGCCGTGGTGAGCGCGCCGGGCGGCGCCGCGGCGACGAGCGCGGCGTGGTCCGCATCGACCTCGGCGTCGGTGGCGGCGTGGGCGAAGCGGTAGAGGTACTGCTGGGCGGGCACCGTACCGGGCGCGGTCAGCGCGGGGACCTGCCCGGGGGCGACCCAGCCGTCCGCGCTCCAGGAGACGGAGGAGGCGATGCCGACGACCTTGAGGGTCGGTCGGCCTGGCAGATCGGGGAAGGCCATGCTGTCGCCGACGGCCAACGGCGAGTGGCCGTCCAGGAACACCACCTCACCGGGGCCCGCGACCCACCGGCCCATCAGCATGTGCAGGTCGTCCATCGGGCCGCCCTGCTCCCGGCCGACCAGCGTCAGTGGCGGGAGCGGGCTCCCGGGCGGCGGAATCCGGGTGTCCGGCCCGGACCGCGCCTGCACGGTGACCGCCGGGTAGGGGCCGGCCGAGGCCGTCACACCGGGGACGTGCTCGGTCGCCGCGAGCTGCGCGGGAGTCGCCTTGGCCGGGTCGTACAGCACGTTCAGGTGTGCGCCGCGCTGGTCGGCGAAGGAGCGCTGGTAGGGCCCCTGCGCAGCGACCAGCAGCCCCGTCGCGAGGATGCACGCCGTCACGGACATCATCGTGGTGAGGACCATGACGAGCGTCTGCACCCGCTTGCGCCCGACCCCGGCCCGAACCACCTTGCTCAGCGCGCTCATGCGCCCACGTCCCTTCCGTCGGCAGGGGCGATCGCCCACCCGCGCCGTCCCGTTCTCCGTTCTCCTCCGGCGCACGGTCGGGGGTGACCCCACCGCCGGCTCACCGCACACCTCCGGTGACGGGCGCCGCCGCGGTGTCCCGGACGAGTCGGCCGTCGAGCAGTTCGATCGTCCGGCTCGCGCAGGCGTCGGCGAGCGCGGTGTCGTGGGTGACCAACAGGATCGTCTGGCCCTCCGCGTTGAGTTCGGTGAGCAGGCTCCGGACGTCGGCGGCCGAGGCCGAGTCGAGCGCCCCCGTCGGCTCGTCGGCCAGCAGCAGCGGCGGACGGTTCATCAACGCCCGGGCCACCGCGACGCGCTGGCGCTCGCCGCCGGAGAGCCGGCCGGGGAAGGCGGTGGCGTGCCGGGCCACCCCGAGCCGCTCCAGCAGCTCACCGGCCCGGGCCCGGGCCTTCTCCCGCCGCATCCCGGCCAGTTGGGCCGGGAGCAGCACGTTGTCCTCGACGTTCAGGTCGTCCAGGAGGTTGAAGAACTGGAAGACCATGCCGATCCGCGTCCGTCGGTACTCGGCCAGCGCGGCCTCGCCGAGCTCGTGCACGGCGACGCCGTCCACCACCACGCCGCCCTCGCTGGGCCGGTCGAGCCCGGCGATCAGGTTGAGCAGCGTCGACTTGCCGCTGCCGGAGCGGCCGAGCACGGCCAGCGCCTCGCCGGCCCCCACCGCGAGGTCGAGCCCGGCCAGCGCGGCACGGGCGGCGTCGGATCGGTCGTACGTCTTGCCGACGCCGCGGATCTGGATGATCGGCGTGCTCACGGGCCCTCCACTGCTCGGGGTCCGGCACCGGAAGGCCGGTGCCGACTGACGGAACACGACGCTACGAACCGGGGCCCGGGTCCGGACAGCTGTCTAGGCGGCGTCTCTGAGGTGTA
Organism: Kitasatospora sp. NPDC059408; assembly: GCF_042751525.1. Taxonomy (NCBI): domain Bacteria; kingdom Bacillati; phylum Actinomycetota; class Actinomycetes; order Kitasatosporales; family Streptomycetaceae; genus Kitasatospora; species Kitasatospora sp. NPDC059408. The sequence continues at coordinate 26,202 of NZ_JBHYWI010000038.1, read as the reverse complement.
TTCAGATACACCTGGTTTTCGGGGTTCAGACCTAGAGCGCCGCAGGTGGACGGCGCTGCAGACTGGCTGCCGACCGATCGACCGGGGGGCTTGCGGGCCGCCGTACGGAGAGGAGGCGCGGGATGAGGACCGATGCCGGGACGAACACGAACGTGGTGACGCGGGCCACCGCGCGGGCAGAGGGCGCCGTCGTGGCCGGCGTACGGGCGCTCTACGCGGTCACGCTGGGCGTGACCGGGCTGGTCTCGCTGGCGGCCGGGCCGGTCCTGCTGGCCGCCGCACTGCTCGGCCCCGACGACTCGGGCGGGCGCTCGCCGGGCGGGCCGCTGATCCTGCTCGTGCCGCTCGGGCCGGTGGCCCTCTGGGCCCTCTGCTGGGCCACCGGGGGCGGGGGCCGGGCGGTCGGGGCCGCCTTGGCCGCACCGGGCGCGCTCGCGGTGATGGCCACCCACCTGTACGGCGGCGCGGCGCCCGGCGGCCGCTCCGGCTCGCTCTGGCTGGCCCCGGCGATGCTCGTGTTCGGAGTGCTCGGCGCGCGCTGGGTCGCGGCGGAGACCAGGCGCGTCGTCGGGAAGTGGAGCGGCCGCCCGGTCCCGGTGCCGTACCGCCGCGCCGCCGGCACCGATCCGTGGCAGCGGCTGCTGTCCGGCGGCTGGCTGACCGACCCGGCGACCTGGCGGGACCTCGCCTGGACGGCCCTCAGCGGGCTCGCCTACCTGTTCACCGCCGCGTTCGTCGTCCTCGCCCCGGTCTCGCTGGAGGTCCTGGGGCGCAACGGCCCCCTGGTCCACCTGGGAGTCGTCTACATGATGGGGCTCTGGGTCGCTCCGGTGGCCGCCCTCTGGGCCGCCCCTCCTGTCCTGCGGCTGCACGAGCGGGCCGCGCGCCTCCTGCTCGGGCCCTCCCGACGGGCCGAACTGGCCCGCCAGGTCCGCCATCTGACCCGGACGAGGGCGGACACCATCGACGCCGGCGCCGCCGAGCTGCGCCGCATCGAGCGGGACCTGCACGACGGGGCCCAGGCCCGGCTGGTGGCGCTCGGCATGCTGCTGACCGTCGCCGACCAGCTGGTGGAGGACCCGGTGGCGCTGCGCCCCCTGCTGGCCGAGGCCCGGCTCTCCTCGGTCAAGGCGCTCGGCGAGCTGCGGGACCTGGTCCGCGGCATCCACCCACCGGTGCTCGCGGACCGTGGCCTGGCCGACGCCGTCCAGGCCACGGCACTGGACCTGCCCCTGCCGGTCACCTTCGCCGGCGCACTGACCGGCCGTCCCCCGGCGCCGGTCGAGTCCGCCGCCTACTTCGCGGTCAGCGAGCTGCTGGCCAACGTGGTGAAACACGCGGGCGCCTCACACGTGTGGATCGAGATAGGGCACAGTGACGGGTTGCTGCGGATATCGGTGACCGACGACGGGCGCGGCGGCGCCGACCCGTCCCGGGGCACCGGCCTCAGCGGTACCGAACGCCGACTGGCCGCGTTCGACGGGGTGCTCGCGATCAGCAGCCCGCCGGGCGGTCCGACCATCGTGAACCTGGAGATCCCGTGCGCGTTGTCATCGCCGAAGACCTCTTCCTCCTCCGGGACGGGCTGACCCGGTTGTTGGAAGCCAACGGCATGAAGGTCACGGCGGCCGTGGAGACGGGTGAGGACCTGCTCGCCGCGGTGGCCGCCGACCGGCCGGACATCGCCGTGGTCGACGTACGGCTCCCGCCCGGCTTCACCGACGAGGGGCTGCGCGCCGCCCTGGCGGCCCGTCAGGCCCACCCGGGGCTGCCCGTGCTGGTGCTCTCCCAGTTCGTCGAGCAGCTGTACGCCCGCGAGCTGCTGGCGGGCGGCAGCACCGGGGGCATCGGCTACCTGCTCAAGGACCGGGTGATGGACGGCGCCCAGTTCATCGACGCGGTACGGCGGGTCGCCCAGGGCGGCACCGCGATGGATCCGGAGGTGATCACCCGACTGCTCACCCACAACTCCTCGGCCGGCCCGGTCGCAACCCTCAGCCCGCGCGAGCGGCAAGTGCTCGCGCTGATGGCCGAGGGCCGCTCCAACGCCGCGATCGCCCAGCAACTGGTGATCACCGAGCGCGCGGTCGCCAAGCACACGGCGTCGATCTTCGTCCGGCTCGACCTCCAGCCCTCGGACGACGACAACCGGCGGGTGCTGGCCGTCCTCGCCTTCCTCAACAACGGGGAGAAGAACTGAACGACCGAGAAACGAACCACCGAGAACCCGACTGCCGGCGACCCGGCTGCCGCCGATCCGACCCCCGGCGAGCCGACGACCAGATGTCCCACGACCGAGCACCGGGCGCCTGAGGACCGCCCGGACGAGAGAAGGGCTCCTTGACAAGAGCACAGAGAAGTAGAGAAGTGGGGACGAGCCCTCCGCCGTAGGGGGCTCGCCCGACACAGAACGGGTCATTTAGGCTGGTGACGTGCTCATCCTTGTTCGTCGTCGCCACGTGGACCTGCTCCGCGTGACGAGCATGTCCTGTCGACGCTCCGGCTGAACCTCGCGCCACCACCCTCAGGGCGGCCCCAACCGGGCCGCCACCACCACCCGGCACCCGGAGCACGCGCCGCACCAGGCCACCGCTCCGCCCTCCCCCGGTCGACCACCGGGACCGGCCGGGACGAGACCCAGCGGATGTCACCCATGACGCAGCAGCACACCCTGTCCCACCTCCAGTCACTCCCGGTGATCGACCTCTCGCTCGCCGACGGCGGCCCCGAGGACCGCCGCCGCCTGCACGACGAGCTCCGCGCCGCCGCCACCGGCGTCGGCTTCTTCCAGCTCGTCGGCCACGGCATAACCCCGGCCGAGACGGCCGCTCTCACCGAAGCGATGCGGGCCTTCTTCGCCCTCCCCGAGGCCGACCGGCTCGCCGTGAGCAACCTGAACTCCCCCCACTACCGCGGCTACACCCGCACCGGCGACGAGCGCACCGGCGGCAGCCAGGACTGGCGCGACCAGCTGGACATCGGTGCCGAGCTGCCCCCGCACGTCCCCGGCCGGGGCGAGCCGCCGTACTGGTGGCTGGAGGGTCCGAACCAGTGGCCCACGGCGCTCCCCGAGCTGCGCACCGCGGCCCTCGGGTGGATCGACCGCCTCGGCTCCGTCGCCCGCCGCCTGCTGCACGAACTCCTCACCGCGATCGGGGCCCGCCCCGACTTCTACGACGCCGCCTTCGCCGGCCACCCCCACCTGCGGCTCAAGCTCGTCCGCTACCCCGGCACCGCCCCGGACGGCGCCGGCCAGGGTGTCGGCGCGCACAAGGACTACGGCTTCATCACGCTGCTCCTCCAGGACACCGTCGGCGGGCTCCAGGTCGAGCGCCCGGACGGCACCTTCCTCGACATCCCGCCACTGGAGGGCGCCTTCGTCGTCAACCTCGGCGAGCTGCTGGAGGTCGCCACCGACGGCTACCTCAAGGCCACCAGCCACCGCGTGGTCAGCCCGCCCGGAGCGCACGAGCGCTACTCGGTGCCGTTCTTCTACAACCCCCGCCTCGACGCCCACATCGAGCCGCTCGACTTCCCGCTCGCGCACCACGCCCCCGGCGCGACCGAGGACCCGGACAACCCGCTGTTCGCCGAATTCGGGCAAAACGAGTGGAAGGGGTACACAAGGGCCCATCCTGAGGTCACCCGCCGCCACCACCCCGGCCTGGCGGAGACCGCCTCCCGCTGAACCGGCCGTCGCCCCGCCCCGCCGGTCGCGTGCCCCAGAGCGGCAACGCCCCAAAACAGCAGGGCCCCGGAGCGGCAGTGTCCCGGATCGACAGTGATCCGGGTCGACAGCGCTCAAGGACGCGGTGGACCGGCGGGGCGGGCACTGTCACACTGCTGCTGTTACAGCACGAGTGTGCCAGCGCGGCGGGAGGCGGCGGATGGGGGAGCACGGGGCCGTGGCGGGTGAGGTCCGGCTGACGGTGGACGAGCTGGCGGCGCGGGCCGGGGTCACGGTGCGGACCGTCCGGTTCTACGGGACGAAGGGGCTGCTGCCGCCGCCCGAGTTGGGGCCGCGCCGCGTCGGGCTGTACGGCGTCACGCACCTGGACCGACTGGGGCTGATCGAGGAGTTGCAGCGCCAGGGGCTGACGCTGGCCGCGATCGAGCGCTACCTCGCCCGTCTGCCGGAGGACAGCACGCCGCTGGACCTCGCCATCCACCGCGCTCTGGTGGCCTCCTGGACCCCGGAGGCGGCCGAGGAGGTCGGACGGGAGCAACTGGAACGCCGGGCCGGGCGCGAGCTGTCCGAGGAGCAGGTGGACCGGCTCCTCGCGATGGGGGCGCTGGAACGGACGGCCGACCCGGAGGTGTTCCGGGTGGATCCGGGGCTGCTCCCGCTGGGGGTGCGCATCCTGGACGTGCCGATCCCGCTGGAGACACTGCTGGCCGCCCGGGCCGTGGTGCTGGAGCACAGCCGGGCCACGGCGCGGGAGTTGCACCGGCTCTTCCGGGAGACGGTGTGGAAGCCCTATCGGGAGAGCGAACCCGCACCGGACGATCTGGTGCGGATGAAGGCGCTGACCGACCACATCCAGCCGATGGTGGCACAGGCACTCGTGACGGCGTTCCAGCGGTCGCTGCGCGACGAGTTGGGTGAGGCCGTGCGTGACACGGCCCCACCCGCCCAAGACTGACGGATCCCTCGGCGCACCCGGGGCGCACCTCGGGAAGCGCCCATGAGACGAAGGACCTCCGCCTCAGGCAGCGCACCTCAGGCGGAGATCCCCGGCAGCGTCCCCAGCCGGAGACCCCTGGCAGAGTCCCCAGTCGGAGTCCCCAGTCGGAGTCCTCAGTCGGAGAACGTCCGCCCCTCCGCCGCCATCCGCTCCAGCAGTGCAGGCGGCGCGAACCGCTCGCCGTAGGCGGCGGCGAGCTCGCGGGCCCGGGCCGCGAAGCCGGCCGGGCCGCCCTCGTAGCCGTTGATGTACTGGAACACGCCGCCGGTCCAGGCCGGGAAGCCGATGCCGAGGATCGAGCCGACATTCGCGTCGGCGACGGAGGTCAGGACGCCCTCCTCCAGGCAGCGCACCGAGTCGAGCGCCTCACTGAACAGCATGCGCTCCTTGAGGTCCTCGAAGGGCACCTCGGCGTCGGCGCGGGTGAAGTGCTCGCGCAGCCCCGGCCAGAGCCGCCCGCGCCGGCCGTCCTCGCCGTACTCGTAGAAGCCGGCGCCGCCGCTGCGGCCGGGGCGGCCGAACTCGTCGACCATGCGGTCGACGACCGCGTCGGCCGGGTGCGGCGTCCAGGTGCCGCCGACCGCCTCGGTGGCGCGGCGGTACTCGTCGCGGATCTTGCGGGGCAGGGTGAGGGTGAGCTCGTCCATCAGCGAGAGCACCTTGGCGGGGTAGCCGGCCTGGGCCGCGGCCTGCTCGATGCTGGCGGGCTCGATGCCCTCCCCGACCATGGCGACGCCCTCGTTGAGGAACTGGCCGATCACCCGGGAGGTGAAGAAGCCGCGCGAGTCGTTGACGACGATCGGGGTCTTGTCGATCTGCCGGACGAGGTCGAAGGCACGGGCGAGGGCCTCGTCGCCGGTCTGCGGACCGCGGATGATCTCTACCAGCCGCATCTTGTCGACCGGCGAGAAGAAGTGCAGGCCGATGAAGTCGCCCACGCGCTGCACGCCTTCGGCGAGCACGCCGATGGGCAGGGTGGAGGTGTTGGAGCAGAGCAGCGCGTCGGGGGCGACGACGCCCTCGATCTCCTGGAACACCTTGTGCTTGAGCTCGGTGTTCTCGAAGACGGCCTCGATCACCGCGTCGCAGCCGGCCAGGTCGGCCGGGTCGCCGGTGGGGGTGATCCGGGCGAGCAGCTCGTCGCGCTTGGCCTCGGTGGAGCGGCCCCGGGCGACGGCCTTGTCCAACAGGCCCGCGCTGTAGGCCTTGCCGCGCTCGGCGGCCTCGACGCTGACGTCCTTGAGCACGACCTCGATGCCGGCCTTGGCGCACGCGTAGGCGATGCCCGCGCCCATCATGCCCGCGCCGAGCACGGCGACCTTGCGGACCGTCCGCTTCTCGACGTCCTTCGGGCGGCCGGCGCCCGAGTTGACGGCCTGCATGTCGAAGAACAGGGCCTGGATCATGTTCTTGCTGGTCTGCCCGCAGGCCAGCTCGGTGAAGTAGCGGGCCTCGATCACCATGGCCGTGTCGATGTCCACCTGGGAGCTCTCGACGGCGGCGGCGAGGATGTTGCGCGGGGCCGGGTAGGGCGCGCCGGCCAGCTGCTTGCGCAGGTTGGCCGGGAAGGCGGGCAGGTTGGCGGCGAGCGCCGGGGTCGACGGGGTGCCGCCGGGGATCTTGTAGCCCTTGACGTCCCAGGGCTGGACGGCGGTCGGGTTGGCCGCGATCCAGGCCCGCGCCTTCGCCGTCAGCTCCTCCGGGGTGGCGGCGAGTTCGTGGACGATGCCCTGCTCCAGCGCCTGCGCCGGGCGGTACTGGCGGCCCTGGAGCAGTACCTTGAGCAGGGCGTCGGCGATGCCGAACAGCCGCACCGTGCGGACCACCCCGCCGCCGCCCGGCAGCAGGCCGAGGGTCACCTCGGGCAGGCCGATCCGGCTGGCGGGGGTGTCCAGGGCGATCCGGTGGTGGCAGGCGAGCGCGATCTCCAGCCCACCGCCGAGGGCGCTGCCGTTGACGGCCGCGACGACCGGCTTGCCGAGGGTCTCCAGGGTGCGCAGCGCGCGCTTGAGCCGCATCGACTTCTCGAAGACGGCGGCGGCGTCCTCGGGGCGGGCGGCGGAGAGCATCCGGAGGTCTCCCCCGGCGAAGAAGGTCTTCTTGCCCGAGGTGACGACGACGCCGCGCAGCTCGTCCGAGGCGGCGAGGCCGGCCAGCCGCTCGACGACGGTGTCGAAGTCGGCGGTGAAGGCGTCGTTCATGGTGTTGACGGACTGGGTGGGGTCGTCGAGGACGAGGGTGACCACGCCGTCCTGGTCCTGCTCCCAGCGGATGGTGGTGGTGTCGCTCATGAGGTCAGGGTCTCCGGGGATCCGAGGAACGGGGAGGTCAGATGCGCTCGACGACGGTGGCGATGCCCATGCCGCCGCCCACGCACAGGGTGACGAGGCCGTAGCGCAGGTCGCGCCGCTCCAGTTCGTCGATCACGGTGCCGATCAGCATCGCGCCGGTGGCGCCGAGCGGGTGGCCGAGCGCGATCGCGCCACCGTTGACGTTCACCTGGTCGTGGCGGAAGCCGAGTTCGCGGATGAAGCGCAGTGCGACGGCGGCGAAGGCCTCGTTGATCTCGACCAGGTCGATGTCGGCGGCGGTGAGCCCGGCCTTGGCGAGGGCCTTGCGGGTGGCCGGGGCGGGGCCGGTGAGCATGATGGTCGGCTCGGAGCCGGAGACGGCGGCGGAGACGATCCGGGCGCGGGGGCGCAGCCCGTACCGCTCGCCGACCTCGCGGTTGCCGATGGCGACCAGCGCGGCGCCGTCCACGATGCCGGAGGAGTTGCCGGCGTGGTGGACGTGGTCGATGGCCTCGACCCAGTGGTACTTCTGCAGCGCGACGGCGTCGAAGCCGCCGGCGTCGCCGATCTGGGCGAAGGAGGGCTTGAGGCCGGCCAGGGTCTCGACCGTGGTGCCGGGGCGGATGAACTCGTCGCGGTCCAGGACCACCAGGCCGTTGCGGTCGCGCACCGGGACGACCGAGCGGTCGAAGAGGCCGTCCGCCTGGGCCTTGGCGGCGCGGGCCTGGGACTCGGCGGCGAAGGCGTCCACGTCGGTGCGCGAGAGGCCCTCGATGGTGGCGATCAGGTCGGCGCCGATGCCCTGCGGGGCGAAGTTGGTCTCGTAGGCCGTCATCGGGTCGGCGAACCAGGCGCCGCCGTCGGAGGCCATCTTCACCCGGGACATGGACTCCACGCCGCCGGCCAGGATCAGGTCCTCCCAGCCGGAACGGACCTTGGCGGCGGCCAGGTTGACGGCCTCCAGGCCGGAGGCGCAGAAGCGGTTCTCCTGCACGCCGGCGACGGTGTCGGGCAGGCCGGCCGCGATGGCGGCGATCCGGGCGATGTCGGATCCCTGGTCGCCGATCGGGCTGACGACGCCGAGCACGATGTCGTCGATCGCGGCCGGGTCCAGGTCGGGGAAGCGGCCGCGCAGCTCGTGGATCAGGCCGACGACCAGGTCGATCGGCTTGGTGCCGTGCAGCGAGCCGGTGGCCTTGCCCCGGCCGCGCGGGGTGCGGATCGCGTCGTAGACGTACGCTTCGGTGGTCACGGTGGGAACGCCTTTCGGGGCTTCGGGACTTCGGGACTTCGGGACTTCGGGACTTCGGGGCTGCAGGGCTTAGGGGCCGGAGGACGAGGAGAACCGGGAGATCCGGGAGGGCCGGAGGCCGGAGGCCGGACGGAAGAGCGTCAGCCGAGGATGGAGCGGCCGACGATCTCCTTCATGATCTCGGTGGTGCCGCCGTAGATGGTCTGGATGCGCCCGTCGGTGAACGCCCGGGCGACCGGGAACTCGCTCATGTACCCGTACCCGCCGTGCAGTTGGAGGCACCGGTCGGCGGTGCGCTTCTGCAGTTCGGTGGCCCACCACTTGGCCATCGAGGCGTCCGCCGGGGTGAGGGCGTAGCGGTTGTGCTCGGTGATGCAGCGGTCGACGAACGCCCGGGTGACGGCGCACTCGGTGGCGAGCTCGGCGATCTCGAAGCGCACGTGCTGGAGCTTGGCGAGCGGACGGCCGAAGGCCTCGCGCTGCTTGACGTAGTCGGTGGTGATCTCGACCAGGTACTCGGCCCCGGCGATCGCGGCGACGGCGATCGCGAGGCGCTCCTGGGCGAGGTTCTGCATCAGGTGGACGAACCCGCCGTTGAGCTCGCCGAGCAGGTTCTCCTTCGGCACCCGGACGTCCTCGAAGAACAGCTCGGCGGTGTCCTGGGACTTCTGGCCGATCTTGTCGAGGTTGCGGCCGCGCTCGAAGCCGGGCGTGCCGCGCTCGACGACGAGCAGGCTCAGGCCGTGCGCGCCGCCCTCGGGGGTGGTGCGGGCCACGACGATCACGAGGTCGGCGAGGATGCCGTTGGAGATGAAGGTCTTGGCGCCGTTGAGCAGGTAGTGGTCGCCCTGGTCGACCGCCTGGGTGCGGATGCCCTGGAGGTCGGAGCCGGTGCCGGGCTCGGTCATCGCGATCGCGGTGATGATCTCGCCGCTGCAGAAGCCGGGCAGCCAGCGGCGCTTCTGCTCCTCGGTGGCGAGCGAGGTGAGGTAGGGGCCGATGATGTCGTTGTGCAGCCCGATCGCCAGCCCGGGGACGCCCGCGCGCGCGAACTCCTCGGCCAGCACCGCGGCGTAGCGGAAGTCCGGGGCCCCACCGCCGCCGAACTCCTCCGGGGCGGCGATGCCGAGCAGCCCCTGCCGCCCGGCGGCGAGCCAGGCGGAGCGGTCGACGATGCCGGCCTTCTCCCAGCGGTCGTAGTGCGGCAGGACTTCCTTGGCGAGGAACGACCGGACGGTGTCCCGGAAGTCGTCGTGCTGCTCGGTGAAGATGTCGCGCTGCAACGCTACGCTCCTTGGTCTGCTGCGGAGTTGTCCGGGTCGGGGCTCAGGAGGGGCACGTCCCAGTCGCGGGCCACCTCGGCGGTGTGCGCGCCGGGCCTGGCCGGCGGGCGGCGCAGCGAGCCCGGGGTGGCGGAGAACCGCGGGGCGGGGGCGGGCTGGGTGACGCCGTCCGCCTCGACGTAGGTGCCGCGCGCCGTCAGGTGGGCGTCGGCGACGGCCTGGCGCAGCGTCAGGACGGGTTCCACGCAGGCGTCGGAGCCGGCGAAGACGGCCTCCCACTCGGCGCGGGTGCGGGTGGCGAAGCGTTCGGCGATCAGGGTGCGCAGTTCGGGCCAGCGGGCGAGGTCGTGCTGGCCGGGCGCGTCCGGGCCGAGGCCGAGCAGGCGGGCGAACTCGGCGTAGAAGCGCGGCTCCAGCGCGCCGACGGCGAGGTGACCGCCGTCCGCCGCCCGGTAGACCGCGTAGAAGGGGGCGCCGCCGTCGAGCAGGTTCACGCCCCGGCGGTCCTGCCAGTGGCCGGCCGCGAGCAGGCCCCACAGCATGCTGCCGAGGTGCGCGGCGCCGTCCACGATCGCCGCGTCGACGACCTGGCCGGTGCCGGTGGCGCGGGCGTGGTGCAGGGCGGCGAGCAGGCCGACGACGAGGTAGAGCGAGCCGCCCGCGTAGTCGCCGAGCAGGTTCGCGGGGATCCCGGGCGCCTCCTCGGCCCCGCCGGGGGCGGCGACCAGCCCGAGCACGCCGGCGACCGCCGCGTAGCCGATGTCGTGTCCGGCCCGCGCGGAGCGCGGCCCCTCCTGCCCCCAGCCGGTCATCCGGCCGTACACCAGCGCGGGGTTGCGCGCGAGGCAGGCGTCCGGGCCGACGCCGAGCCGCTCGGCGACCCCGGGCCGGTAGCCCTCGATGAGCAGGTCGGCCCGCTCGACGAGGTCGAGCACCCGGGCAGGCCCGTCCGGGGACTTGAGGTCGATCAGCACCGAGCGCTTGTTGCGGTTGGTGACGTCCCGCGCCGGGTCGATGCCGAGCGGCGAGGGGTCGGGCCGGTCCACCCGCACCACGTCGGCGCCGAGGTCCGCGAGCAACATACCGGCGAACGGCCCGGGGCCGATCCCCGCGAGCTCGACCACCCGCACACCCGCCAACGGACCGCCACCCGAGGCCTGGGAACCACTGGTGTCACGCACTGGCTGCAGAACCCTTCGGGGTTTGACAGTAAAGCTGTAACACTCGCGATGATAGAGAAGCGACCCGCCGGTAACAAGACCTCGACACCCCAACCCTCCGCGCCGCGACGACCACGGAGAGTCCCTCCGCCCGCTGACGGCGCTACCCAATAACGTCTTCGCGCTGCGAGGGGCACCTCCTCCGCACCGGGAAATGTGAGCCACGCAGGGGGAACCCGGACTTCACCACCCGGCCGGGGGCGAGGCGGTCGGATGTGAGCCGATTCCGTGAGGCGGACGACGGGGGTAATGGTCTAGGGTGCACTGGATCTATTACGGATGACACGGGGGAACCGTCATGACCGTTGCCGGACGCACGATCGTCACCGAGACCGGACGGCTGCTGCTGACGCGGCCGCAGGACGACGACGTGGAGGCGGTGTTCGCCGTTCACGGGGATCCGGAGACCAACCGGTACAACCCGCACGGGCCGCACCGGGAGCGCTCGGAGAGCCGGGCGATGCTGGACGGCTTCGTGGCGCAGTGGACGCGGGACGGGGTCGGGTACTGCACGGTGGCGACGCGCGAGGAGCCGGGGGTGGTGATCGGGTTCGCGGGGGTGTGCTTCCACACGCTGGACGCCGAGCCGGTGTTCAACCTCTACTACCGGTTCCGGCCCGCCGCCTGGGGGCTCGGGTACGCGGCCGAGGCGGCCCGGGCCGCGCTCGCGGAGGCCCTGCCCCGGTTCCCCGGCCTGCCGGTGACCGCGCTGATCCGTGCCGACAACCTGCCGTCGCGGCGGCTGGCCGAGCGGCTCGGGCTGGTCCCGGACCCGGACGGCAGGGTCGACCACGAGGAGCGCCTGATCCACCGGATGCCCTGAGACCCCACCCCGCCCCACCCCGCCCCTTCACCTCCCCTCACCCTCCCTCTCCCCCCTCCCCCTCCCCCTGGCGCAGGACCCCGTTGCCGGATCCCCCGCCAGGGGGAGGGGGATCGTTTCCAGGACCGACGTGCCGCCCCCGCCCCCGGCGCGACCGTAGGGGCATGAGGAACAAAGAGGATGTGGTGCGGGGCGTCGCGGCCGGAGTCGCGATGGCCTCGACGGTGCCCTACCTGACGCTCAAGTCGTTCTGGCTGAGCGGGTCCGAGGTCGGCGTGCGCGACCCGGGCTCCATGGACAAGCTCTGGCTGCTCAACCTCATCACCTTCGGGATGGACGCGATCGCCCTGGCACTCGCGCTCACCTTCGTCCGGCCGTGGGGCCGACGGGTGCGGGCCGGACTGGTGGCCTTCCCGATGTGGGTGGCGACCGGGCTGCTCGGAACGATCCTGGTGGCCGTGCCGGTGACACTGATCGCCGGGCTGGTGCTCGGCCCGGAGCACCAGAACGCGGCGCAGCAGGCCGACGACGGCCTCGCGGGCTGGGTGTTCGGGCTGGTGTACGGCGGGTTCTCGGTGCAGGGCGTGGCACTGATCCTCGCCTTCGTCCTGTACGCCCGCCGGCGCTGGGCGGGCCTGCTGCACGACCGGATCGGCGACCTGCCGGACTCCCCCACGCTCGTCGTGCAGCGCGTCTTCGCGGGCGTGGCCGCGCTGCTCGGGCTGGGCGTCGCGGTGGTCCGGGCGTACTGGGCGGCGGGCGGGACGGTCGGGCTGCCGCTGCAGTGGGCCGAGGAGCGCAGCAGGTCGATCGCGACGATGGACGCGGTGACGGCGCTGATGGCGGTGGCCGCCGCCGGTGCCCTGCTGGTGCTGGTGTTCCGGATCGGGCCGGGGCGGCGGCTGCGGACGCCGTTCGCGGTGGCGTGGACCGCGGCCGGGTCGGTCTTCGCCTGGGGCGCCTGGCAGTTGGTGGCGTTCGGAAGCACGACGACCGTCCCGGACCTGCCTCACGCGGTGCCCGGGCTGATGGTCCTGGTGGAGGCCGGGCAGGTCGTGGCCGGCCTGCTGGTCCTGGCGGCGGGCGCGATGGCGCTGACCGAACGGGCGGCGGCCGCCGCCGCGAGGCCGTCGCCTGCCGTAGAGTCGCGCGCGTGACCACGGGGGCGGGCAGGTGAAGACGGGCGCGCGGGCGCAGCGGCAGGGGCGGATCCGGCGGACGGCGGAGACGCTGTTCGGACGACGAGCACGGCTGCGCTGGGTGCACCTGGTACTCGGCGGCGCCCTGCTGATGCCGTACTGGCTGCTGTCGCAGGTACTGCTCGGGGCGCTCAACAACAACCAGTCCCACCTGCGCCAACTCCTGCTCCAGCTCCTCTCGGTGGGCACCTCGCTGCCGATGGCCGCCGTCACCGCCCTGCTGCCGACCGTCCGCACGCTGGAGAGCGCGGCGGCGCGGGCCCTGTGCACGCCCGACCGGCCCGAGGCGCTGGCCACCGGCCCGGCCCGGTCGTGGGCGGCCCGGCGCCGCGCGGCCGGCTGGTACGTGCTGCACCTGTTCCTCGGCGGGGTGGTCGCCGGCATGACGCTGGCCGGGGCGCCGTTCGCGGTCGTGCTCATCTTCGACTTCCCGGGAGCCAACGACCTCACCCACTACTGGGAGCGGGGCTTCCCGGGCTGGATGCTCACCGGCGTCGCCCTCGGCCTGGCCGTCCTGGCCCTGATCGCCGGCACCAACGCGGCGTGCGGCGCGCTGCTCGCCCGCTGGGCGCCCGTCCTGCTCGGCCCGACCCCCGAGGAACGGCTGGCCGTGGCCGAACGCCGGGCCGCCGTGCTCGCCCAGCGCAACCGGCTGGCCCGGGAACTGCACGACTCGGTCGGGCACGCGCTGAGCGCCGTCGGCATCCAGGCCTCGGCGGCGGCCAGGGTGCTGCGCAGCGACCCGGACTTCGCCGCCGAGGCGCTGGCCGCGATCGAGGAGACCGCGCGGGCCGCCGTCGCCGAACTCGACACCGTGCTCGGGCTGTTGCGCGAGGAGGAGACCGGAGACGGACCCGCCGGCCCCACCCTGACCGGGCTGGACGACCTGCTGCGCCAGCTCGCCCGCACCGGCGTGCGGGTCGACGCCGAGCTCTCCCCCGGCCTGGACCGGCTAGCGCCGGCGGTCTCCCGCGAGGCGTACCGGATCGTCCAGGAGGGCCTGACCAACGTGCTGCGGCACGCCGGGCCCGCGCCGGCCGCGCTGCGGGTGGCCCTGGCGGACGGCCGGGTGGACATCGAACTGACCAACCCCCTGGGCTCCGCGCGCCCCAGCCGCCCCGGCGGCGGGCGCGGGCTGCGCGGCATCGGGGAACGGGCAGCGGCGCTGCGCGGCGGCAGCGAGGCGGGGCCGACCGGGGACGGCACGGCGTGGCGGCTGGCCGTCTGGCTGCCCGCCGGTCGATAGGAACGGATGGAACGCCGGCCGATCAGCCACCGGACACCGGACATCGACCACACTCCCACCGGACGCGACCGATGCGAACCGACACCGACCGACGCCGACCGAGCGCCGCCCAGACGCCAACCGAACGCGAACCAACGCCGACCGAACGCCAACCAACCGACGGGGAAGACGAGATGACGGGGAACATCCGCGTGGTGATCGCGGACGACGAACGGCTGGTCCGGATGGGCCTGCGGGTGGTGATCGACGCCGAGCCGGACCTCGACGTCGTCGGCGAGGCGGCGGACGGCGCCGAGGTCGTGCCACTGGTGCGCGAACTGCGGCCGGACGTCGTGCTCATGGACGTCCGGATGCCCGGCATCGACGGGATCCGGGCGACGAAGCAGCTGGTCGGCGGGATGGCCGAGCCGCCGCGGATCCTCGTCGTGACCACCTTCGAGCACGACGACCACGTGTACGAAGCGCTGCGGGCCGGTGCCGCCGGGTTCCTGCTGAAGCGGGCGCGGGCCGAGGAGATGGTGCAGGCGGTACGGCTGGTCGCCCGCGGGGACTCGCTGCTGTTCCCGGCGGCCGTCCGGGAGCTCGCCCTGCGGCACGCGCCCGCGGCCGCCCGCGGCGCCGCCGCCCCGGACCGGGGGCCGATCGGGCGGCTGACCGAGCGCGAGGCCCAGGTGCTGCGGCTGATGGCCACCGGGCTGAACAACGGGGAGATCGCGCGGGAGCTGGTCGTCAGCCAGGAGACGGTGAAGACCCACGTCGGCAGCGTGCTCGCGAAGCTCGGCGCCCGGGACCGCACCCAGGCGGTGATCGCGGCGTACGAGTCGGGATTCGTGCTCCCCGGCTGAGCCGCTCGGGGTTCGCGCTCCCGGGCTGAACCGCTCGGGATTCGTGCTCCCCGGCTGAGCCGCTCAGCGCCCTCCACGCAGGAACGATTCTTTCGTCCGGCCACTACCTGCGAGTAGAGTGCTTCGATCCCCTGCCCGTCCGATACCTCCCGTATCGCCTGAAACGAACTGGTGGCCGCATGTCAGTCCGGACCCGCCCGGCGCTGTGGTGGCGCATGGGCATCGCGCTGTCGGCATTCCTCGGTCTGACGCTCGGCAACGCGTCGCTCGTGTACTTCACCGTGCAGAGCAACGTCATCGTGCTCGGCTACTTCATCGGCGCGGCCTACTGGATGCTCAAGCGCGGCACCGTGGACGCGCCCGCGCCCAGACTGCGCGGCGCCGCCACGCTGTACATCGTCATCACCGGGCTGGTCTCGCACATCCTGCTCCAGCACGGCGCCAACCCGCTGCCGGGGCTCGTCGACGGGCCGGACAAGCTGGCGCACTGGTCGTCGTTCTTCCTGCACTACGTGACGCCGTTGATGGTGGTCGCCGACTGGCTGCTGCTCAAGCCCCGCAACGCCTCCGCCTGGCGGGACATCCCGCTCTGGCTGGCCTTCCCGCTCGGGTACGCGGCGATCGTGCTCACCCGCAACGCGCTGTTCGCCGACTTCCCGCTGAAGTACCCGTACTTCTTCTTCGACCCGACCGCCAAGGGCTACGGCTACGTGTGGGGTCAGATCGGCATGCTGACGGTCGAATTCGTCGTGCTCGGCGCGGCCGTGGTCGGCCTGGACCGGCTGGGCACACTGGTCGCGGGCAAGCTGCGGCCCGCCGCCACCGAGGCGTAGCACCGAACCCCTGCGGCCGGTCGATCACCCGTGGGATCCGCCCACGCGTGCTCAGATCCGCCAGGAGCGGATCCGGTCGGCCGCCGTGTAGACGTCCGCCCTGCCCTCGGCGACGTCCCGGGCCAGCTCCACCAGCGCCCCGTACGGAGGGTCGACGCCCTCGCCGGCGGCATGCATGTACGCGGCCGTGGTCATGCATGCGTACAGGTTGTTGCGCACCGGGAGCGGCCGCAGCAGGACGATCGTGTGCATCAGCGTCGCGGCGCACCACGCGGCGTCGGCCTCGTGCCCGAGCTGCGCGGTGTTGACCCGGTGCCGGGCAACGGCGGCCTGGAGCGCCGAGTAGTCCCGCACGCTGAGGTCCTCCGGCGAGGCGTGCTCCTGGACGTCCAGCAGCCAGCGCAGATCGACGTGCAACACCGTCACGCCCGCCCCCTCACGCGGCGGGCGCGTCCTCCGGGAACGCCGCGTCGAACTCCGCGCGGTGCTCCTTCCAGAAGGACACCGCGTGATCGACGAAGACCCGCCGCTGCTGCTCCCGCACGCTCAGGTCGTGCACGTACGCCTTGACACTCTTCCCGTCCGCGGCCGCCGCCGCCCGGATCGCGGCGAGCTCGTGCTCGGTGTACTCGATGTTGAGCGCTGGCATGACCCCGATGCTACTGGCTCCCAAGGCAGTTGAACACCGGACCGCACCACGGCGCGGAAGGACGGCTTCGACGGTCCGGGCGTCCCGCCGGACCCGCGGGTGCCGGTGTTCACCCCCGACGAGCGGGCCGGGCTCAGGGACTCGGCCCTGAGCCCGGCCTGCCGGGTGCTGTTGGACGGAACAACATCGGTGGGCGGGAGCAGGCCACGGCTACATCGGGGCCACCGCCCTCAGCTCCCCGTCCAGCTCCAGCCACCGCGTGAGACCGAGGCCGCGCAAGAACGGCAGGTCGTGGCTGGCCACGATCAGCGCGCCCTGGTAGGCGGCGAGCGCCTGGGTGAGCTGGCGAACGCTGGCGAGGTCCAGGTTGTTGGTCGGCTCGTCGAGCAGCAGGAGCTGCGGCGGCGGGTCGGCCAGCAGCAGGGCGGCCAGGGTGGCCCGGAACCGCTCGCCGCCGGAGAGCGTGACGGCCGGCTGGTCGGCCCGCCCGCCGCGGAACAGGAAGCGGGCGAGCCGGGCGCGGATCGCGTTGTCCCCGGCGGCGGGGGCGAACCGCTTGACGTTCTGCGCGACGGTGAGCCCGTCGTCCAGCAGGTCGAGCCGCTGGGGCAGGTGGCGCAGCGGCACCGGCGTGGTGACCTCCCCCGCCGGCGGGGCGAGTTCGCCCGCGATGGTGCGCAGCAGGGTGGTCTTGCCGCTGCCGTTGCCCCCGACCAGCGCGATCCGCTCGGGGCCGCGCAGGTCGAGGTCGGCGGTGGCGCCGTTGGGCAGCCGGACCTTCTGCAGGGTGAGCACGGTGCGACCGGCCGGGACGGCGGTGCGCGGGAGGTCGATCCGGATCTCGGCGTCGTCGCGGACCGCCTCCTCGGCGGCGGTGAGCCGCTGCTTGGCCTCCTCCAGCCGCTCGGTGTGCATGCCGGTGAGCCGGCCCGCCGTCTCCTGGCCCTGGCGTTTGAGCATGCCGGCGAAGATGTGCGGGTCGTTGCGGGTGACCGAGCGCTTCTTGCCGTAGCTGGCGCTGCGGTCGAGCCGGATGCGGGCGTCGGCGAGGTCCCGCTTCTGGCGCTGGACGTCGGCCTCGGCGTTGCGCAGGAGCCGCTCGGCCGTCTCCTGCTGGGCGGCGAGCGTGCGCTCGTACTCGGTGAAGTTGCCGCCGTACCAGGTGATCCGGCCGTCGCGCAGGTCGGCGATCTGGTCGACGTGTTCGAGCAGTTCGCGGTCGTGGCTGACGATCAGCATGACGCCGCGCCAGCCGGCCACCGTCTCGTAGAGCCGCTCGCGGGCGGCACGGTCGAGGTTGTTGGTGGGCTCGTCGAGCAGGAGGACGTCGGGGCGGCGCATCAGCAGGGCGGCCAGCCGCAGCAACACGGCCTCGCCGCCGGAGAGTTCGCCGGTGGTGCGGTCGAGGTCGAGCCGCTGGAGGCCGAGCTTGTCGAGGGTGGCGCGGGCGCGCTCCTCGACGTCCCAGTCGTCTCCGACGGCGTCGAAGTGGTGCTGGGCGGTGTCGCCGGACTCGATGGCGTGCAGGGCCTCGCGGGCGGCCCGGACGCCGAGCGCCTCGTCCACGCGCAGGGCGGTGTCGAGCGTCAGCCCCTGGGGCAGGTAGCCGAGTTCGCCCGCGACGCGGACGGTGCCGCCGGAGGGCGTGAGGTCCCCGGCGATCAGCCGCAGCAGTGTGGACTTGCCGGCGCCGTTGAGCCCGATCAGGCCGGTGCGGCCGGGGCCGACGGCGAGCTGGAAGCCGTCGAGGACGGACTTGCCGTCGGGCCACTCGAAGTCGAGGTCGGTGCAGAGGACGGCGGTGGTGGGTTGTGCCATGGTCGGCCTCCCGGTTGGTTGCTGGTGGAGAAACGGGGTGAGCAACACGGGGAGACACCGCGGGTGCGGAAGGGCGCGAAAGGGCTCGGCGGAAAACGGCGGGAAGCGGCGGAGAACGGCAGAACGCGGCGGAGGACAGCTGAGAAGAACGCCGCACGAGCCGTGGGGAACCACAGGGGCCGTGACCGAGGTCGCACACCATGACGCACACCGCGCGGCGAAGCGGCCTGCGCGGCGGGGCGGTGTCCTGGGACCTCAGTAGTTCAACGGCCTGCTCCTGTTCGGGTGACTGACGGACACGACGCTACGGACCCCGCGCACCGCTCCGCAACCGAATTTCCGTACGCCCTGCGGACCGGCGTCGGAGCCGCGGGACCGGCGCCGGCGAAGGCGGCAATGCCGAGGTGCCGATCCGGTGCCGATCCCGTGACAGCCTCGTCGCAGTCGGGGGCGGACGTGAGAAAGCCCTTATGCGGCATGGCAGACTCCTCACCTGCCATACCTGCGGCCCTCGCGGCCGTACCCGCGGATCGGGCCGTATGGCGTTCATTCACAGGGGGAACAGAACACGATGTCATCGATATCCCGGACCACCCGTGCCGCCCTGGGCGCCTCCGTCGTCGCGCTGACGATGGTGCTGGCCTCGGCGTGCGGCCCGGACAACAGCGACAGCTCGACCGGGGCGCAGACCGCGGCGCCCACCACCGCTGCCGCGGCGGGCGACACGGCCAAGCCGGGCGCCGCGCCGATCAAGCTCCCGACGGTCGACGAGATCAAGAAGTGGAAGCCCGAGGACTGGGAGAAGTGGGCCCAGGCCAACGTCATCACCCCGGCCGTCAAGGGCTACTGGGACCTGCAGAAGATCCTTAAGGCGAAGCCGGTCAAGCCGGGCCTGGGCAACCAGCCCACCGGCCAGCCGACCGCCCCGGCCCCGACCGGCGCCGCGCCGGCGCCGGCCCAGCCGACCTCGCAGGCCCCGGTCCAGCCGCCGGCCGACGGCGGCAACGACCCGAAGCCGGCCCTGGTCCAGATGAAGCCGGTCCAGCACCCGTTCGCGAAGAACCTGAACGTCAACGGGAAGCTGTTCTTCATGGACGGCACCCAGGAGTACGTCTGCTCCGGCACCGTGATCTCCGACCCGGCCAACCCGGGCAAGAGCAACCTGGTGTGGACCGCGAGCCACTGCCTGCACGGGGGCAAGGGCGGCAAATCGCACACCAACATCGTCTTCGCCCCGGCCTTCAACAGCAACGGCGTGCTCAGCGGCGGCAAGCAGGGCTCGCTGGCGCAGGCCGAGCCGTTCGGCGAGTGGGGCGCCACCGCCGGCATCGTGTCGCCGACCTGGGCCGGTGAGGCCGACCCGGAGAGCGGCGGCCCGTGGAGCCAGTACGACTTCGGCATCGTCCGGGTCGCCAACCCGGACGGCGGCGGCAAGTCGCTGGAGGAGACGGTCGGCGGCTCCGTGCCGGTCTGGTTCAACGCCCCGCGCGACCAGATCACCGCGGTCAGCAGCTACGGCTACCCGGCCGCCAAGCCGTTCGACGGCATGGAGCTGGACCACTGCGACGGCCCGAAGCCGGCGCGCCGCACCATCGACCCGTCCCGCCCGGCCATGCTGACCTCCGGCTGCAACGGCACCGGCGGTGACAGCGGCGGCGGCTGGTTCGCGATGAAGGACGGCAAGCAGGTGCTGGTCTCGGACACCTCCATCGGTGGCGAGGACAACACCTGGGAGGCCGGGCCGTACCTGGACGACGTCGCGGCCAAGGCGCTGGACTACATCTCGAAGAAGACGAAGTAGCACCACGCAGGAGCACCACGAAGCAGCACCGCGCGGGAGCAAGCCGAGCGCCTGAACGCATGAACGTCCAGGCGAGTGAGCACCGGGGTCGTGGCTGGGAACAGCCGCGACCCCGGTGTTTTCCGCCCGGGGCCCGCGGCTCCGTAGAATCGGCCCCATCATGAGCGCCACACTCGTAGTCAAGGACCTCAGCGCCGGCCACGGCGAACGCACCCTCTTCTCCGGCCTGAACCTGGTCGTCGCCCCCGGCGACGTGATCGGCCTGGTCGGCGTGAACGGCGCCGGCAAGTCGACCCTGCTGCGGCTGCTGGCCGGGCTGGACACCCCGGAGGCGGGCTCGCTGCGGCTCAGCCCGGCGAGCGCCAACGTCGGCCACCTGCCGCAGGAGCCGGAGCGGCGCGAGGGCGAGTCGGTGCGCGACTTCCTGGCCCGGCGCACCGGCGTCGCGGCCGCGCAGGCCGAGCTGGACGCGGCCACCGAGGGCCTGGTCGAGGGCCGCCCGGGCGCCGACGACGCGTACGCGACCAGCCTGGACCGCTGGCTCGACCTCGGCGGCGCCGACCTGGAGGAGCGCGCCGAGGAGGTCGCCGACTCGCTCGGCCTGAAGGTCTCGCTCGACCTGCCGATGACGGCGCTGTCCGGCGGCCAGGCCGCCCGGGCCGGCCTCGCCTCGCTGCTGCTCTCCCGCTACGACGTCTTCCTGCTCGACGAGCCCACCAACGACCTCGACCTGGACGGCCTGGAGCGGCTGGAGGCCTTCGTGAAGGGCCTGCGCGCCGGCACCGTGCTGATCAGCCACGACCGCGAGTTCCTGGCCCGGACGGTCACCAAGGTGCTGGAGCTGGACCTGCACCAGCAGCAGGTCAACCTGTACGGCGGCGGCTACGAGGCGTACCTGGAGGAGCGGGCGGTGGCCCGCCGGCACGCCCGCGAGGAGTACGAGGAGTACGCCGACACCAGGTCCTCGCTGGAGGCGCGCGCCCAGATGCAGCGCAACTGGATGGAGCACGGCGTCCGCAACGCCCGCCGCAAGAGCGGCGACAACGACAAGAACGCCAAGGCGAAGCGCACCGAATCCACCGAGAAGCAGGCCTCCAAGGCCCGGCAGACGCAGCGGATGATCGAGCGGCTGGACGTGGTCGAGGAGCCGCGCAAGGAGTGGGAGCTGCGGATGGAGATCGCCACCGCGCCGCGCTCCGGCTCCGTCGTCGCCACCCTGCGCGCGGCCGTCGCCCGCCGCGGCGACTTCTCCTTCGGCCCGGTGGACCTGCAGATCGACTGGGCCGACCGGATCGCGATCACCGGCGCCAACGGCGCGGGCAAGTCCACGCTGCTGGCCGCCCTCCTCGGCCGGCTCGAACTCGACGGCGGCAGCGCCGTGCTGGGCTCGGGCGTCGTGGTCGGCGAGGTCGACCAGGCGCGCGGGCACATCTTCAAGAACGAGCACAGCCTGGGCGGGGAGCCGCTGGTGGAGGCGTTCTCCGCCGCCGTGCCGGAGCTGTCGCCGGAGGACGTGCGCACGCTGCTCGCCAAGTTCGGCCTCAAGGCGGTGCACGTGCTGCGCCCGGCCGCCACCCTCTCCCCCGGCGAGCGCACGCGCGCCGCGCTGGCGCTGCTCCAGGCGCGCGGGGTCAACCTGCTCGTGCTGGACGAGCCCACCAACCACCTGGACCTGCCCGCGATCGAGCAGCTGGAGTCCGCGCTCGCGTCGTACACCGGCACGCTGCTGCTGGTCACGCACGACCGGCGGATGCTGGACACCGTCACGGTGAACCGGCGCCTGGAGGTCCGGGACGGACGGGTGCACGAGCTGTAGCAGCTGCACGTCCGGACCGGGCGCAGCACGGCGCGCACGACACGCGGCACTTGGCGGTTCCGCCGGGATTGGTCTCGACCTCTTCCCGGCGGAACCGTCATGTGCTGTGCTGTCCGCCATGGTTGAGAGTGCAGAGAGCGCAGTGGCGGAGACGGCCCACCCGACCGTCCCGCACACCCCGATGACCGTGCCGGCCCACGAGGCCGAGGCCCGCAGCAGGTCGTTCCACGACGTGATGGCGCAGCGCCGCACCGTCCGCGACTACTCCACCCGCCCGATCCCGGACGGCGTGGTCGAGTGGGCGGTCCGCACCGCCAACACCGCGCCCAGCGGCGCGCACGTGCAGCCGTGGCGGTTCGTGGTGATCACCGACCCGGAGCGCAAGCGGCGGCTGCGCGAGGCCGCCGAGGCGGAGGAGCGCGAGTTCTACGCGCACCGGGCCTCGGAGGAGTGGCTGACGGCGCTGGCGCCGATCGGCACCGACTGGCACAAGCCGTTCCTGGAGGACGCGCCGGCGGTGATCGTCGTGTTCGAGGTGCACAAGGGGCCGGGCTCGCCGCGCCCGTACTACACGAAGGAGTCGGTGGGCATCGCGGTCGGGCTGCTGCTGGCCACGCTGCACCAGGCCGGACTGGCCACGCTGACCCACACGCCGAGCCCGATGAAGTTCCTGAACGAGGTGTGCGAGCGCCCGGCGGAGGAGCGCGCCGCGTACGTGATCCCGGTCGGCTACCCGGCCGAGGGGGCGCGCGTGCCGGACCTGCGGCGCAAGGAGCTCGACGAGGTGCTCGTGCGGCTCTGAGCGCTCCCGCGACCGCGGGGCCGCGGACGTCCGCCTCCCGCGTGCTTCCGGTCCACGGCGGACGCCGCTGGTGACAGGTCCTGGCCAAGGACATAATCGCCGTCATGAGCGACGCACAGCCACGGTCCTGTGACCACCACCCGGCGGCGCCGGGCGAGGCCACCGCCGGCCGGCCCCCGGAGCTGCTGCGGCTGGCCGGCGGCGTCTCGCTGCACCGTCGGCTCAGCACGCACACGGCCGCGCTCACCAGGGCCGTCCGCGCCAACCTGGACCACCTGCGGCCCTGGCTGGAGTGGGCGGCCGAGGCGCCGAGCCGGGCCAGGACAGCCCGGCTGACCAGGGCCGGCACGGCGGCCTGGGACGCCGGCACCGACTTCATGTACCTGGTCGGACTGGACGCCGAACCCGGCAGCGTGATCGGCGCGTTCGGCCTGCACGGCCGGATCGGCCCCGGCGCGCTGGAGATCGGCTACTGGGTGAGCGCCCGGCACGTCGGCCGCGGCATCGCGACCACCGGGGCCGGGGCGCTGACCTCGGCCGCGCTGGCGCTGCCCGGGATCGCCCGGGTGGAGATCCGCTGCGACCAGGCGAACGGCGCCAGCGCGGCCGTCCCGCGCAAGCTCGGCTACCGGCTGGAGCGGATCGCCGACGCCGCCGTCCGGGCCCCGGCGGAGACCGGACGGCAGCAGGTGTGGGTCAAGGAGCGGTAGGACCCGGGCCGCTCAGTAGCGCCCGCCGGTCGCCGACGGGATCGCGTCCAGCTCGGCGAGGTCCGCCGCGGAGAGCACGACGTCGGCCGCGCCGGCGTTGTCCACCAGGTAGCGCGGGGTCCGGGTGCCCGGGATCGGGAAGACGTACCGGCCCTGCGCCAGCGTCCAGGCCAGCGCGACCTGCGCGGGCGTCGCGCCGATCCGCTCGGCGACCTCCCTGACCTTCGCGACCAGCGCCAGGTTCGCCTTGAGCGCGTCCTGCTGGAAGCGCGGCAGCCGGCGGCGGAAGTCGTCGGCGGGCAGCTCGTCGAAGGAGGAGATGCTGCCGGTCAGGAAGCCGCGGCCGAGCGGCGAGAACGGCAGGAACGCGATGCCCTGCTCCTCGGTGTACGGCAGGACGCCGGCCAGGGCGTCCCGGGTCCAGAGCGAGAGCTCGGACTGCACGGAGGCCACCGGGTGCACCGACTGAGCCCGCTTGATCTCCTCGACGGTCGCCTCGGACAGGCCGATCCGCCGCGCCTTGCCGGCCTGGACGACCTCGGCGAAGGCGCCCCAGGTCTCCTCGATCGGGACGGCCGGGTCGACCCGGTGCAGCTGGTAGAGGTCGACGTGGTCGGTGCCGAGGCGGCGCAGGCTCTCGTCGATCGAACGCCGCACGTGCTCGGGGCGCCCGTTGCGGTCCCCCTGACCGCTGCCGCCCGGGACGATGCCGACCTTGGTGGCGAGGAACGCGCGCTCGCGGTACGGGCCGGCGAGGGCGGCGCCGACCACCTCCTCGTTGGTGTAGGGCCCGTACATGTCGGCGGTGTCGATCAGCGTGACGCCGAGGTCCAGCGCCTGGCGGATCACCTGGACGGACTTCTCGTCGTCCCGGTTCCCCACGTCGTAGGCGTGGGTCATCCCCATGCAGCCGAGGCCGAGGACGCCGATCTCCGGGCCGTTGAGTCCGAACGGGGCGGTGCGCATGATGACGGTTCTCCGATCTGGTGGCTCAGTTCCGGTGGCCCGGTTCCCGTGGCCCGGCGGGCCGTCCCGCTCAGCGGGCCAACGGGGAACAGCCTCCACCTTGGAGTGCACTCAAGGTCAAGCGGCACGGTTCCGGGCCCGTGCGGAACCGTGCGGAACCGTCTCCTTAAACGCGTCCTAAAACCTGCTCACGGCGGGCCCCCGGGACCGGGGAAGTGCTTGACGTGCACAGCTGGTCTAGTCCAGTTTGATCCTCAGCACCCCACGCAGCTCCCCGCACACACAGCTCCCCCGCACCGGACCACGCCCCCAGTCGGCCGCCCGCCCGCGCCCCCACCTGTGCGGCGCGGGCGGCCCACCGTCCCCGAGAGGCACCCCCATGCCCACCGCGCCCCACGACGCCCCCGCGCACCGCCGGTCCCCGGGCCGCACCAAGCTGTTGAGCCTCGCCGCGGCCACCGCGCTCGCGGCCGGCGGCCTCGCCGCCCTCGCCGGGAACGCCGGCGCCGCCGACACCAACCTGCTCGCCAACGCCGGCTTCGAGAGCGGCTCGCTGAACCCGTGGAGCTGTTCCGCCGGGACCGGAAGCGTCGTCAACTCCGGCGCCCACGGCGGCACCTACGCGCTCAAGGGCGCGGCGAGCGCGAGCGACACCGCGCAGTGCGGACAGACCGTCAGCGTGCAGCCCAACACGACGTACTCGCTGAGCGCCTGGGTGCAGGGCCAGTACGTGTACCTCGGCGCCACCGGCAACGGCGTCACGGACCCGGCCACCTGGACCCCCGGCGGCACCGGCTGGCAGCAGCTGTCGACCGGTTTCACCACCGGCCCGAGCACCACCAGCGTCACCGTCTACCTGCACGGCTGGTACGGGCAGGGCACCTACCTCGCCGACGACGTCACCCTCACCGGCCCCGGCGGCGGAGGGCCCAGCCCGACCGCCACGCCGACCGTGACGCCCACCGGCACCCCGACGGGCACCCCGACCGGCGGACCGGGCACCCCGCCGCCGAACGTCGCCCTCCCGGTCGCCCCCTACATCGACATGGGCGCCTGGCCCACGCCGTCCATGCCCGACATGGCCAAGGCCGGCAACCTCAAGGGCTACACGATGGGCTTCGTGACCGGTGTCGGCTGCAAGGCCAGCTGGTTCAACGCCTACGACCCGCGCACCGGCTGGGCCAAGGACCAGGTGGACGCGCTGCGCGCGGCCGGCGGCGACGTCAAGCTCTCCTTCGGCGGCGCGAGCGGCACCGAACTCGCCGCCGCCTGCAGCACCGTGGACTCGCTGTTCGCCGAGTACGACGCCGTGGTCAAGGCCTACAACCTGCGCTACGTCGACTTCGACATCGAGGGCGCGGCGATCGCCGACACCGCCTCCAACGACCGCCGCTCGGCCGCGCTCGCCAAGCTCCAGCAGGCCAACCCGGGCCTCAAGGTGTCGTTCACCCTGCCCGTCCTGCCGGAGGGCCTGACCTCCGACGGCGTCGCCATCGTCAAGTCGGCCCGGGACGCGGGCGTGAGCGTCGACCTGGTGAACATCATGGCGATGGACTACTACCGCTCCGGCACCGACTACGGCAACGCCGCCGTCCAGGCCGCGCAGGCCCTGTTCGGCCAGCTCAAGGCGCTGTACCCGGCGAAGACCGACGCGCAGCTGTGGGCCGCGGTCGGCGTGACCCCGATGATCGGCGAGAACGACGACCACCAGGTCTACAACCAGGCGGCCGCCCAGCAGTTGGTGACCTTCGCCCAGCAGAACCACCTCGGCCTGCTGGCCTTCTGGGACGCCACCCGGGACGCCAACGCGTGCACCGGCGGTTCGCTGTCCAAGTGCACCAACATCCCGCAGCAGCCGTACGAGTTCGCCAAGATCTTCGCGAAGTACGCGGGCTGACCAGGGGATTCCCTGCGGCGGGGGGGCGCGGGGGGGGCGCGGGGGGGGCGGTGGGCCGGGGGGGGG
>NZ_JBHYWI010000037.1:82942-88136 GCF_042751525.1 Kitasatospora sp. NPDC059408 | reverse complement strand
AGCCCACCCCCTTTCGGTCGATGTGGTCAAGCTAGTGCACCCCACTGACAACGCAGCGTTCTCCGCCGCTTCGCGGCTCCGGGCCAAGGATGCATCCCTCCCCGGCTGAAGCCGGGGATACCCTGCAAGATCAGGGATGGGAGGGATCGACCCGGAGGCCGGCGATGCCGTCCTGCTGGTGCAGCCCGGCGGCCGCATCCCGTCCTTCGCCGTCATCGGGCCGCCGGGCACGCAGGGCCGGACGCTCTGGCGCTGGGGTCCGGACGAATCCGAGATCCCGGTCGAGTGGCACGTCGACCTGCAGCCGGTCGCCCCCGAGGTCGAGCGCTCGATCGACGACCAGGCGGCGTTCGAGCGGAGCCTGCGGGGCGAGGGGCCCGATGTCGAGATGCCCGGCGGCGAGGACCTGCACGACTACGTCGGCGGCACCGCCTGCTACCCCAACCTCTACGCGCGCGTCGACTCCCCCTGGCAGTTCCTCTTCAAGATCAGCGATGCCGGCGAGGGCGAGGACGATCCGTACTTCCTCAACTTCGGCTACGGCTACGGCTACGGCTTCGTCAGCCCCGACCACCGCGAAGGCCGCTTCTTCTGGGAGTGCTCCTGAGCACCCGTCCAGCCGCGCGGGTAGCCGGCCCCGCCGGCTCCCGCGCGGCCGCGGTCAGTACTCGCTGCTCGGGGCCTGGGCGGTGGGGCCGAGGTCGGGGTGGTCGCGGACTTCGAGGGCTTCGCCGTGGCGGTCGAGTTCGAGGACGAGGAGTTCGTTGCGGCCCGGACGCCACAGCGGGGCCGGGGCGTAGAGGGTGCGCTGGGGGCCCTCGGCGGTGTGGCGGCCCAGCAGGAAGCCGTTGAGCCACAGCAGGCCGCGGCCCCAGCCGGGCAGGGCGACGAAGGCGTCGGCGGGGGCGTCGACGTCGGTCTCGAAGCGGTGGAACGCCGGGTCGCCGTCGGTGAGCGCCACCGCCCCCGGCTCCTCCAGCCGGAGGGCGGCGAGGTCGTCCAGCGGCAGCGGCCGGATCTCCCACTCGAAGAGCAACTGGCCGTCGTGCGCGACGCCCCGCGTGATGCCCTTGCGGTCGTCCATGTTGGGGCCGTAGTTCACCCGCCCCAGGGCCTCGACCAGGATGTCGAGGACGGCGCCGCCGGGCCCGGTGGCCAGGGGCACCGTCGCCCGGGGGCTGTTGCGGTCCAGGACGCCGAGCGGGCGCCCGTCGGCGAAGACGTGGGCGCGGTCGGCGAGTCCGTCGATGCGCAGCGCCAGTTCGGGGCGCGGTCCGGGCACGCGGGTGCGGTAGTGGACCAGGCCGCGGGCCTGGCCGAGGCGTTCCATCGGTTCGGGGCAGGCCCGCCGTACCGGCGCCGACAGCGAGTCCAGGGCCGCGAGGAGCCGGGCCCGGCCCGTGGCCCGTTCCAGGCGGCGCGGGGCCAGGCGCGGTGGCGGGGCGGGCAGTTCGCCCTCCGGCAGGGGCACGTAGCGGCCGATGACCTCCCGCAGCGCGTGGAACTTCTCGGTGAGCTCGCCCGCCTCGCCGATCGGCGCGTCGTAGTCGTAGCTGGTGGAGGTGGGCTCGAACCCTGCGTCGCAGGGGTGGGCGCCGCTGTGGTTGGCGCCCGCCCACAGGCCGAAGTTGGTGCCGCCGTGGGCCATGTAGAGGTTGACGGAGGCACCGGTGGCGAGGAGTTCGTCGAGGGAGGCGGCGCTCTCCTTGGGGTCGCGCACGTGGTGCGGCTCGCCGAGGCGGTCGAACCAGCCGATCCAGAACTCCATCGCCGTCAGCGGCCCGGGCAGGGCGGACGCCTGGTGGCGGCGCAGCGCGGCGAGGCGTTCGGGCGCGCGGGAGCCGAAGGTGGCGGTGGCGAGGTGGCCGGGGATGGTGCCGCCCTGCTGCATGGTGTCGTGGGCGCCGTCGGCGGTGAACAGCAGGCAGTCCACGCCGCGGCGCACCAGGCCGTCGCGCAGGTGGCGCAGGTAGGCGCAGTCGCGCCCGTAGCTGCCGTACTCGTTCTCCACCTGCACCGCGACCACCGGCCCGCCCCGGCTCGCCAGCAGCGGCAGGATCTCGGGCACGACGGCGTCGAACCAGCCGTCCACCTCCGCGAGGTAGGCGGGCTCCGAGCAGCGCAGCCGCAGGCCGTCGACGGCGAGCAGGCGGGCGGGCAGGCCGCCGAAGTCCCATTCGGCGCAGATGTACGGGCCGGGGCGCAGGATCACGTCCAGGCCCAGGGCCTGCGCGGCGCGGACGAACCGGGCGACGTCCCGCCAGCCGGTGAAGTCCACCTCGCCGGTGGGGAGTTCGTGGAAGTTCCAGGGGACGTAGGTGTCGACGGTGTTGACGCCCAGCGCCCGCAGCCGGCGCAGCCGGTCCTCCCACTGGTCGGGGTGGACGCGGAAGTAGTGCAGGGCGCCGGAGACGATGCGGTGCGGCGCGCCGTCGCGCAGGAATCCGGAGGCGTCGAAGTCGAGCATGCGGGGGCCTTTCGCAGGGAACGGGCGGCCGGGTGCGTACGGACGATGATCGGTATGCCCAGGCCGCGCGCGGGCAATCAGATCTTCATGACGGACACGCACACCGGCACCGCCCGTGACCTCCTCGCCCTCGTCGGCGGGGCCGCCAACGTCACCTCCACCGCCCACTGCATCAGCCGCCTGCGCCTGGGCCTGGCCGACCCGGGCCTCGCGCGCACCCAGCGGATCAAGGACCACCCGGCGGTGCTCGGGGTCGTCGTGGACGGCACCTACCAGATCGTCCTGGGACCGGCGGCCGTCGACCGCGTCGCGCAGGCGTTCGAGCAGCTCGTGGCCACCGCCGCCCCGGCGGCGGGCACCGACGTTCCAGCAGTGGCCACCGCCACCCCGGCGGCGGCGGACGCCGACGCCCTCGCCGCCAGGGGAACAGCCCTCAAGGACGCCCGCACACGCCGCAACGCCACCCCCGGCAAGCTGCTCCTGCGCCGCATCGCCGACATCTTCGTCCCCCTCATCCCCGCCCTCATCGCCTGCGGCGTCATCGCCGGCCTCGGCGCCACCCTCAACTCCCTCGCCCTGTCCACCCACACCGCCGCCCTGACCGGCATCGTCCCCGTCACCACCGCGCTCTCCCAGGGCTTCATGTCCCTGATCGCCGTCTTCGTCGGCTACAACACCGCCAAGGAGTTCGGCGGCACCCCCGTCCTCGGCGGCGCGGTCGGCGGCATCGTCGTCTACCCGGGCGTCGCCGCCGTCACCCACACCCCCTTCGGCCACCTCAAGCCCGGCCAGGGCGGCGTCCTCGGGGCCCTCGCCGCCGCCGCGCTGTGCGCCGCGCTCGAACGGTGGGCCCGCCGATGGGTGCCCGACGCCCTGCAGATGCTGCTCGTGCCCACCACCGCCCTCGCCCTGTCCGGCCTGACCGCCCTGCTCCTCCTGATGCCGCTCGCCGGCCTCCTCGCCGACGGCATCGGCAACGGCGCCACCTGGCTCCTCGCCCACGCCGGCGCCGGCGCCGGGGTCCTCCTCGGCGGCACCTTCGGCACCCTCGTCATGTTCGGCCTCCACCAGGCCCTCATCCCCATCCACACCACCCTCATCGAGCACCAGGGCTACAGCGCGCTCTACCCCATCCTCGCCATGGCCGGCGGCGGCCAGGCCGGCGCCGCCGTCGCCGTCTACCTGCGCGCCCGCCACAACCCCTCGCTGCGCCGCGTCATCAGGTCCGCGCTGCCCACGTGCGTCCTGGGCGTCGCCGAGCCCGTCATCTACGGCGTCACGCTGCCGCTGGTGCGGCCCTTCGTCACCGCCGGGATCGGGGCCGCGGTCGGCGGCGCCGTCGTCGGCACGTTCGCCCAGCTCGGCCTGACCACCGGCTCCACCGCGATCGGCCCCTCCGGCCTCGTCCTGCTGCCCCTGCTCGACGGCAGCCACGGCATCGGCCCCGCCGTCCTCGTCTACACCGGCGGCTGGCTCACCGCCGCGCTCGCCGCCTGCGCCGCCACCTACGCCTTCGGCTTCACCCCGGCGATGCTCACCGCCCTCAACGCCCCGGCGGACGCGGCAGGCGGGGCAGGCGGGTCGGGCGGGCCAGGCGGGCCAGGCGGGACGGGCGGGGCAGACAGGGCAGGCGGGGCAGGCGGGGCCCCGGCCGAAGGCGCCCCGGCCGGATAGGGTCCGTGACGACGACCGGACGATCTTCGAGGAGTACCGCCATGAGTGCCGCCGTGCCCACCCCGCCCGCCGGTACGCCGATCACCAGGTTCGGCCTGGGCACCGCCGCCGTCGGCCGCCCGGGGTACATCAACCTCGGGCGCGACGCCGACCTGCCCGCCGGGCGCAGCGTCGAGGCGCTGCGCCGGCGCACCCACGAGCTGCTGGACGCCGCGTACGCCGCCGGGGTGCGGTACGTCGACACGGCCCGCTCCTACGGGCGCGCCGAGGAGTTCGTCGCGCAGTGGCTGGCCGAGCACCCCCGGGAGGCGGCCGACACGGTGGTGGGCAGCAAGTGGGGCTACACCTACACGGCGGGCTGGCGCACCTCCGGGGTGGCCGCGCACGAGGTCAAGGAGCACTCGACGGCGGTGTTCGACCGTCAGGTCAAGGAGACCAGGGCCCTGTTCGGGCGCCACCCGGACGTCTACCTCGTCCACTCCGTCACTCCCGACAGCCCCGCCCTCACCGACCCCGCCCTGCACGGGCGCCTGGCCGGACTCGCCGCCGACGGCGTGCGGGTGGGCCTGTCCACCAGCGGCCCCGACCAGGCCGCCGCGATCCGCGCGGCCCTCGCCGTGACGGTCGACGGGCAGCCGCTGTTCGCCGCCGTCCAGTCCACCTGGAACCTGCTGGAGACCTCCGCCGCCCCCGCCCTGGCCGAGGCCCACGACGCCGGCCTGCTCGTGGTCGTCAAGGAGGCGATGGCCAACGGCCGCCTCGCCGACCGCAACGCCACCGGCCCCGACACCGCCGCGTTGCGCGCCCTCGCCACCCGCACCGGCGCCACCTGCGACGCCCTGGCCCTGGCCGCGGCCGCCGCCCAGCCCTGGGCCGGCCTCGTCCTGTCCGGCGCCGCCACCCCCGCCCAGCTCGCCTCCAACCTCACCGCCGTCGCCCACCCCCTCACCCCGGACGACCTCGCGGCCCTCGCGCCGCTGGCGGGGCCGGCGGGGGAGTACTGGCGGGCGCGCGCGGGGCTGGCGTGGTCGTGAGGAACTGAGGGGTCGGGGG
>NZ_JBHYWI010000037.1:41629-82842 GCF_042751525.1 Kitasatospora sp. NPDC059408 | reverse complement strand
TGTGGGCGGGCTGCGGCCCTCGCGGCCCTCGCGCCGCTGGCGGGGCCGGCGGGGGAGTACTGGCGGGCGCGTGCGGGGCTGGCGTGGTCGTGAGGAACTGAGGGGTCGGGGGTGTGGGCGGGCTGCGGCCCTCGCGGCCCTCGCGCCGCTGGCGGGGCCGGCGGGGGAGTACTGGCGGGCGCGTGCGGGGCTGGCGTGGTCGTGAGGTCCCGAGCGGTCGGGGCCGACCGGCTCCCCCGATGTCCGCACCCGCTATGACGGCGTCAAAAAACAGCCCCTGACCAGGCATTCCGGGCACCGGCCAGATATGGCCGGTGCCCGTCCTGGTTCCCCGCGGCGCCCGGACAACACGATGGCCACAGGTCGCCGCACCCGACGCGGCGCCCCACCC
Organism: Kitasatospora sp. NPDC059408; assembly: GCF_042751525.1. Classification (NCBI taxonomy): domain Bacteria; kingdom Bacillati; phylum Actinomycetota; class Actinomycetes; order Kitasatosporales; family Streptomycetaceae; genus Kitasatospora; species Kitasatospora sp. NPDC059408. Next base: position 82,451 of record NZ_JBHYWI010000037.1, on the reverse strand, counting down.
GACCAGAGGGAGCTGACCCCACATGACCATGCGTGCCAGCCTCGCCCGCCGCCTCAAGGCCGTCCTCGCGACGACGGCGCTCGCGCTCACCGGCGCCGCCGTCGTGCCCACCGCCGCGCACGCCGACACCGCGCAGCCGCACCACTACTACATCGAGCTCGGCGGCACCGGGACGGCCCTGGCGGCACCCCGCTGCACGTACACCTTCGACCTCGCCAACCAGCACCTGCCGGCCGGCAGCACCGCGATCCCGGTCTGCTACCCGGCCAGCGGCGGCCCGTTCATCGGCGGCCAGAACCAGCAGCCGGCCCCGTTCGAGCCGAGCTTCGGCGACAGCGTCAACGCGGGCTACTGGAACGCCAAGGCGGCCCTGGAGAAGGCCTACAAGGCCGACCCCACCGCCCGCTTCACCATCGCCGGCTACTCGCAGGGCGCCTGGGTCGGCGACCTGCTGCTCCAGACCATCGCCAACAACGGCACCGCCGTGCCCCGCGAGCAGGTCGACGGCATGCTCTACGCCGACCCGATGCAGCCCGGCACCGGCTTCTGGCACCTCGTCCCGCAGGGCACCCTGATCCCGTTCGTGGCGTACTCCCCGGGCACCGGCCCGGAGAACTTCCCCGGCGGCATGCCGGTCCAGCGCTTCTGCATCAAGACCGACGGCGTCTGCGACGCGACGTCCCTGGACTCCTTCAGCGGCTTCCTCGCGCAGCACCCGCGCTACCCCGGGAGCATCATCGTCGACACCCTCGCCAACACCGGCGGCAACGGCACCAAGTGGTACCCGGCCGGCGCCTGACCGGATAACGGGGGCGGAGAGCCACGGGGGAACAACGGGGGAGACGGGGGAGCAACGGGGGAGTAACGGGGGAAAACCGGCGCCGCGGTCCGTGGGGGGACCGCGGCGCCACACCCGTCCCTCCTCCTTCCCCCCCCCCGCGGGCGGTGCGTCAGGACAGCTCCAGCCGCGCGTGCGTCGCATCGGCGAAGACCTCCAGCAGTACCCGGCCCACCGGATGCTCCTCCGACAGGAAGGCGCTGCGCCGGGCGCGCACGACCAGGACGTCGTGGGAGTCGAGGAGGTCGGAGAACCCGCGGTTCTCGATGATGTCCCAGAGCGCGTCCAGGCTGCGGCCCTGCCAGTGGTGCAGGGCCTCGTGGTTGACGGCGACGAGGGCCGTGCGGAAGTCCATCAGTGAGTCGACGTCGTGGTCCCGGACGTCGACCAGCAGCTCGCTCTTCTCCATGACGTCAGCGTAGGGGGCGCCGTGGGACGGGACGGTCGGGTAAATGATTGGTATGGCAATAGCAAAAACCGATCTATGCTGTCGTCGTTCACAAACTCTTCGCACGAATCAGGTTTCGCTGGATGAAGCTGCCCAAGGTGTCCGCCGTGCTCGCGGCCGCGGTGCTGGCCCCCGCCGTCCTCTTCCCGTCCTCGGCCGCGGCCGCGGACAGCCCGCAGCCGGCCGGCGTCTCCGGACCCGACACCGCCTCCGACAAGCCCGACATGACCGAGCAGGAGAAGCACGACCGCGCCGAGGTCCAGCGCATCCTCGCCGACAAGGAATCCGGCGTCGGCGTGCGCGAGGCCGCCGAGAAGGCCCTCAAGGGCGGCGCCGCCGAGCTGCGCCACTTCCTGGAGGTCGAGCTCGCAGAGCAGCGGGCCATCGACAACCAGGTGAGGGTCGCCCAGCTCATCAACAATGCCGGGCCCGTGCTCAAGCAGGCCGCCAAGAACGTGCTCCGCAACGGCACCCCCGAGGACGTCGTCAGGTTCCTCAAGGAGGGCCAGTTCACGGCCCGCGCCGAGGACGAGGACCGGGCCAAGGTGCAGGCCGTCCTCGACGACAAGGAGACCGGCGCCGGCGTGCGCGAGGCCGGGGAGAAGGCCCTCAAGGGCGACGCCGCCGCCGTGCGGCACTTCCTGGACGTCGAGCTCCCCGGGGCTCGGGTGCTGGACAACCGGGTGAAGGTCTACCAGATCCTCTCCGTCGCCACCGGCCGGGCCGTCAAGGACGCCGCCAAGGCCGTGCTCCGCAACGGCACCGACGCGGACATCGTCAAGTTCCTCAAGGAGGGCCAGTTCACGGCCCGCGCCGAGGACGACCGTGTCGAGACGCTGCGCATCATCGCTGACAAGAACAACGGCCGGCACGTGCAGGAGGGTGCGCAGAAGGCGCTCAACGGCACGGCTGCCGACGTGCGGCGCTTCCTTGAGGTCGAGCTGCCGCAGCTGCGCGCGAGCGACAACCGGATCAAGGTCTCGCAGATCGTCGAGACCGGCGGGCCGGCCGTGAAGAAGGCCGCGCTCCAGGCGCTCGACGGCAGCAACGACGACATCGCGAACTTCCTCAAGGAGGGCTGGGCCAAGGCCCGCGCCCAGGACGAGGCCGACGCCGCCGGCAAGCCCGCCCAGGACCGGACCCCGGACCAGAAGCCGGTCGCGCAGCCGGAGTCCGGCCAGGACCAGGGCGTCCAGCCCGCCGCCGTGACCGCGGCCACCGGCACCGCCACCACCGCCGGGGCCGCCTCCGTCCGCCCCGGCCAGCTCGCTGCCACCGGCGCGGACGGCTTCGGCTGGGAGGCCGGTGGCGCCGCCGCGGCCGTTGCCGCGGGTGCGGCGCTGGTCGCCGTCTCGCGCCGCCGCCGCTCCACCGAGAGCTGACGCACCCCGCACCCCCGCACCCCCGCACACCCGCGCCCCCGGCCGCCGCACCCCGGCGCCGGGGGCGAGGCGTTCCCGGACGGCGTCGAGTCAGATAAAAACTTGGTATTGAAAACCTTTGAGTTGATCTAAGCTGTCGCCGTTCACAAACTCTCCGCACGAATCAGGTTTCGCTGGATGAAGCTGCCCAAGGTCTCCGCCGTGATCGCGGCTGCCGTGCTGGCCCCCGCCGTTCTCTTCCCGTCCTCGGCCTCGGCCGCCGACAGCCCGCAGCCGGCCGGAGTCTCCGGACCCGACACCGCCTCCGACAAGCCGGACGACGCCGGGCACCAGGACGCGGGCGACCAGGAGAAGCGCGACCGCGCCGAGGTCCAGCGCATCCTCGCCGACAAGGAGTCCGGCTGGGGCGTGCGCGACGCGGCCGGGAAGGCCCTCAAGGGCGGCGCCGCCGAGCTGCGCCACTTCCTGGAGGTCGAGCTGGAGGAGCAGCGTCACAAGGACAACCTGGTGAAGGTCGTTCGGATCGCCGACGGCGCCGGGCCCGCGGTGCGGAAGGCCGCCGATCTCGCGCTCCGGGGCAACGACTACGGCGCCATCCTGAAGTTCCTCAAGGAGGGCCAGTTCACGGCCCGCGCCGAGGACGAGGACCGGGCCAAGGTGCAGGCCATCCTCGCCGACAAGGAGTGCGGCCGAGGCGTGCGCGAGGCCGGCGAGAAGGCCCTCAAGGGCGACGCCGCCGCCGTGCGTCACTTCCTGGAGGTCGAACTCCCCAGGCAGCGCGCGGACGACAACCGGGTGAAGGTCGCCCAGATCCTGTCGGCCGCCACCGGCCGCGGGGTCAAGGAGGCGGCGATCCAGGCGATGAACGGGACCGACGCCGACATCGTCACGTTCCTCACCAAGGGCTGGGCCACGGCCCAGGCCGAGGACGACCGCGTCGCGGTGCTGCGCCTCATGGCCGACAAGGACTGCGGCCGCGGTGTGCGCGAGGCCGGCAGCAAGGCGCTCGACGGCACGGCCGCCGACGTGCGGCGCTTCCTGGAGACCGGGTACGCCGAGGCCCGTCAGGACGACGACCGGGTCAAGCTCTCGCAGATCATGGACGTGGGCGGGCCGGCCGTGAAGGCGGCGGCCGGCAAGGCGCTGAGCGGCACCTACGCGGACGTCGTCAAGTTCCTGAAGGAGGGCCAGTTCACGGCCCGCGCCCAGGACGAGGCCGACGCCGCCCGCAAGCCGGCCCAGGACCGCACCCCGGACGCGCAGCCGGCCGCGAAGCCGGAGTCCGGCCAGGGCCAGGGCGTCCAGCCCGCCGCGGTGACCACGACCACCGGCACCGCAGGCACCGCAGGCACCACCGGTACGGCCACGGGCACCACCGGCACTGCCACGGCCGCGACCGCCGGAGCTGCCTCCGCCCGCCCGGGCCAGCTGGCCGCCACGGGTACGGACGGTCTCGGCTGGGAGGCCGGCGGCGCTGCCGCGGCCGTTGCCGCGGGTGCGGCGCTGGTCGCGGTCTCGCGCCGCCGCCGCTCCGCCGAGAGCTGACAGCGCCGAGAGCTGACACCGTCGGCAACACCAGGGCGGCGCGCCCCCGTTGGGGACGCGCCGCCCTTCGCCGTTGCGGTGCGCGGGTCAGTACTGGGTGCTGACCGTCACGCCGCTGAAGTCGGTGTTGGCGTAGAGGCTGATGTAGCGGTAGCCGGCCGTCGGGTTGGTGACGGTGAGGCTCTGGGCGGTGCCGGGGCCGGTGGAGGAGGCGGTGAAGGCGCTCGGGGAGGCCCAGGTGTCGGCGTTGTAGTAGAGCGAGGCGTTGCCGGTGCCGCCGGAGGTGGAGACCTTCAGCGTGCTGGTGCCGGCCGGCAGGTAGACGTAGAAGTAGTCGAGGCTGCCGGCGGTGCGGGCCTGGCCGGGCCGCGAGCAGTTCTGGCCGAGCGCGTCGGTGCGCGGGTCGGTGCAGGTCGGCAGGGTGGTGCCGGCGCCGGTGGTGACGGTGACGGAGGACGGGGTGCTGGCGCTCTTGCCGGCGCTGTCGGTGACGGTCAGGGCGACCGTGTAGGTGCCGGGGTTGGCGTAGGTGTGCACCGGGTTCTGCTGGTCGGAGGTGGTGCCGTCGCCGAAGGTCCAGTGCCAGGAGGCCAGCTTCGCCTGGGAGTTGGTCTCCACGGACTTGTCGTTCAGGGTGACGGTGGCGCCGTTGACGGACTGGCCGAACAGGGCGGTGGGGCCGTCGGCGTAGCAGGCGCCGGCGGCGCAGGCGTTCAGCCAGGCGTCGAAGTCGGCGTCGTAGGAGGTGCCGAGGCCGTTGTAGACCGCGTAGCCGCCCTGGTAGTCACCGGTGCGGAAGTGGCCGAGCATGCTGTACACGTCGGAGGGGTGCTTCTCCAGCATGTAGCGCACCGCCAGGTAGCCCCACGGGTAGGTGCGCACCGAGTCCGAGTTGTCGTAGGTGTTCTGGAAGACGGTGCTCAGCTTGTAGCGGTGCGCGGCGGCCTCGGTCATCGCCTGGGTGTCGGTGGTGCCGCGGTAGCTGTAGGACTCGTACTCGGCGACGCCCTCGATCCACCAGATGTCCGGGACGGAGATCTCGGTGCCGAAGTTGCCCTTCATGTCGTAGATGTTGTCGAGGTAGTGCGTGTACTCGTGGTTGAGGTTCCACACGTTGGCGGGGAAGCCGTCGTTCCACGACTTCTGGTACATGACCGACACCGGCTGGTTGTTGGGGTCGGTGACGTCCATGACGGTCTGGCCGCCGTTGTTGGTGGAGTTGTTGTAGATGGCCCAGGAGTAGGTGAGGTAGTCGGCCTGGTTCTTGAAGACGGCGAGGGTGATGGTCTTGCCGTACTGGTTCGGGACGGGGCCGTTGTCCTTGACCATGGTGTGGAAGAAGCCGTCCTCGCCGCGCAGGCTGGCGCAGACGGTGGCCAGGTCCTCGGCGGACAGGGCCTCGCCGCGGATGGTGCGGTTGTCGCACACCAGCGTATTGGGCAGGACGGCGGCGGTGAGCTTGCCGGGCAGGTCGCAGGTGCCGTAGGAGGAGCACTGCGCGCTGTCGTACTGGTTGGCGTTGTACGCGGTGTACACGTACAGCGGGCCGGTGCTGCCGGTGACCGGGGTGGTGTCGAGGACCTGCTTGACCAGGGGCCGGGTGAACGCGGCGACGGAGCCGCCGTCGCCGGCGGTGCGGGCGAGGTCGTTGCCGGCGTTGACGTCGAGGAACTGGTCGGCGGTGCCGAGCAGGTCCTTGTGGTTCTGCGCGAAGTTCGCGAGGGCCGTGATCACGCTCGGGTCGGCGGCGACCGCGCTGACGTAGTCGGGGTTCCAGTTGGCCCGCCACAGCGGCGCGAACAGGACGGCGTTGACGGCCTTCACCATCTTCGGGAAGGCGTTGTAGCCGTTGTCGTAGCCGTTCAGGACCTGCTTGTAGACGTTCAGGTAGCGGGCCTGGATGTTGGCGCTGTCGGTGAGGACCAGCACGTCGTAGAGCACGAGGCCGTTGGCGTCGGTGACGTCGTGCCAGCGCGCGCCGGCGAAGAACGCGTCGAGGCCGGCCTTGACGGCGGCGGTGAGCGTGGCGTCGTAGGGGCCGACGGCGGAGGCGTTGTTGGACTGGACGTAGAAGCCGGCCCGCAGGAACAGCACGAGCTGCAGGATGCCGGTGGAGTTGTCGCCGGTGTAGTGCGCGGCCTGGGCCTGGAAGGCGGCGGCGACGGTGAGCATCTGGGACTGCTTGAAGACGTTCCCGGCGTCGGTCCCGGTGACGTTGAACAGCGTGTTGACGCAGTCCGTGGTCGAGCCCTGGACGAAGGAGACCAGGTCGGCGCCACTGCGGGAGCCGAAGTCGGCAGGCGTGCAACCAGCCGCGTCCGCACCGGACTTGGCGGCGGCGAACGCGTGCTTCACGGGGGCGGGAGCCGGCTGCTTGGCACCCGTGGACGGGCCGCTCTGCACGGCCGTCCCGGCCGGCTGCAGGGCCTGCCCGAGCCGGTCGGCCGCCAGAGGGGCGGCCGTGCGTCCTATCGCCTCGGACGCCTGGGAGGCTATCTCGGCCCCGAACGGCGCGGGCGCGGCCGGCGCGGCGGCCTTCACGGGAGCCGCCGCGGGCGAGGCGAGGGCGGGGGTCGGCAGCATGAACGCGGAGCCGGCGAGGGCACCGGCCACCAGAAGGGGAAGGGATTGGCGCAGACGCACTGCGGTGTCCTTGTCCTGAGTGGGGGAGATGAGTAACGGAGCGTCAGCCACGAGGCGTGAGGGAGGGGGACCTTGACGACAATCTGTCACCGGATTCAGGGTCAGAACAATGTCACAGGTTATATGCCACCGCAAGGGTGTGACATGGCACTGCCTTGGGGGGTGGTCCTCGGGGGCGAGCGCCTTGGCGGGTTCGTGAGGCTTGGCAGTGTGGCGGACTCCGGGCCGCCGAGAGTCCTGGTGGCCCGCCAGGTGCGGAACCCGGCCGCTGGCGTTGCCGCCGTCAGACGGCCAGAGGCTCCAGCGGAAGTGAATCCGCTGGAGCCTCTGGGATGTGCGTGGTGGATCTATCGCATGGCTGTCTCTGCGTGCAGCGCCTCGGTGGGCTCGTCATCGCAGAGAAGGAGGACCTTGAATGGCACTCCCTTGCCGTCGGGCTTCCCGAGCGGGTCCGCCCACTCTCGCGCAGCACGCGAAAGAATCGAGAGCAGAATTTCACGCTCCTCGGCATTCCCGGCGAGCATGCTTTCGGTGTGGTCGACGATGATCAGGTAATGATCGGCCGGATGCCACGACAGGTCTCGCAGGCAGTCGGACAGTGCATCCCAATTCCAGCCGAAGTACGCCGGAAACGTCAGGGCGTAGGAAAACTGTTCGAAGGCGTCATGTGCCTCGACCAGCTTCCGGCCGTCCAGGCGGGCTGCGACGATCGAGCCCGACGGTGGCATCAATGCGGCGATCGAGAACTGCGAGTCGGCGCGAGCCGTCAGCAGCGAAGGTCCCTCCAGGGTCCACAGCTCAAGGTCTTTCACGATCCAGGCACCGCCACGATCCAGGTCTGATAGTGGGTCGCAGTATAGTAGATCGACCCGTCCGACCCGGTCACGATCCTCTCGCCGCCAGGCTTTGGATTAGCCCCCGCCTGAACCGTTCCCCACTCTCGGTATGTGATCGCTTTTCCGGTGCTGTCGTACTGCGGAAGCTGGTGGCCGCCATTCTTTCCTGAGTTTTCAAAACGGGCGGGAGTGGACGGTCCGGCAAATTGATTGCCGGCTCCCTGGGCTTCGACGCCGTACTGCTGGATATCCTTGATGACGGCCATTGACTCATCTGGGATGGCGGGCGGAATCCATCCGGAAAGCTTTGACGTGTCCCCGAGGATGTCTCCGCAGCCGGAATTGTGGACGAGAATCGGCGTGTTGCCGGCCAGCACGTAGTACGTGTGGACGAGAGCGACGGTGAGGTTGTACGCGGGCTGCAGCGTCGTCCAGTGCCGGGTACCGGTGATCACGGGGGCCCGGCCGTCGGCGGTGCGGACCGTGTCGCCGACAACCAGATCCACGGCGTCGCGCCAGTCGTGGGCGCTCTCCGACCAGTACGGGTGGTGGTCGGTGGAGGTGATGGCCGAAGCGGTGCCGTCGGGAGCGGCGATCGTGAGTTCGGTGAAGTCACGGTCGTCGGGGGTGTAGATGGTGTTCTCGACGCCCTGCGCGGTCGTGGCGCCGGTGGCGGGGTCGGTGGCCGTGACCGTGTCCCCGATGCGGATCTGCTCGATGGGACGGGTCGTGCCGTCGGCCATGAGCACGAGGGTGCCGGCCGGGAAGCTGTTGCGCTTCGTCAGACAGGCCGGCGCCTTGCGGCCGTTCTCCGAAACCTTGGCTTCGCCCTCGAGTTGCTGGACCAGCGTGCGGTCGACGTTCTGGTCCTGCCGCAGGGCCTGGAGCGCGGCTTCGGTTCCGACGCCGTCCTTCAGGGTGAGGCGGAACTTCGCGACCGCGTCCGCCGTCGACGTCAGCTTGTTGATGGCCGCCTGGCTGTAGCCGTTGAGCGTCGCCTGGACGGCGATCTTGGCGTCCTCGATCCCGACGCCCGTCTCCAGCGCGAAGCGGAACGCCACCACGGCCTTGGCGCCCTTGGCGAGGGTGCCGTACGGGATGAAGTTGGACGCCGCCCACGCGCACGAGCTGTTGAAGCCGAAATCGTGGTAGCACTTGACGAAGTCGTCGGTCAGCGCGTGCCACAGGATCTGGCCGCGGACCGCCTCCGGCGAGTAGTGCGCCTTGTAGTCGAAGTAGGTGATCTGGACGTTCTGGTCACGCTGGTCGTCGACCTTGGTGCTGCTGACGACGACGGTGTTCCAGACGCTGTACTTGCCGGTGCAGGCCGCGATCGACAGGCCCGGCTCCGGGCAGGTCTTCATCACGTAGTTGACCGTGCCGGTGACGTGGACGGTCACCGTGAGGTCACAGACGTCCTGGCCCTTGTCGTTCTGGTGCCAGACCTTGGGGTCGACGTTCTTCAGCAGGACGTCGCCGCGGCCCATGACGAAGTCACCGGCGGTGCAGTGACCCATGTTGTCCTTGACCGGGTCGGCCTTCATGTCGCTCTGCGGGTCGGCCACGACGTAGGAGACCCGGCCCTGGGCGTCGACCGTGGCGGTCTGGTCCTCCAGCGCGCCCTCGATGGTGTCGGTGCACTGCTTCGTGAAGTAGGCGTCCCGGGCGGCGTTGGCGGCCTGCTGCGCCTCGTCGCGGCTCTTGGCAGCCGCGGCGGCGGAGGCCTGGGCCTGGTCGGAGGCGGTCTTCGCGGCGGAGGCGTACTGCTGCGCCTGGTTGGCGTAGCTGGTGGCCGCCGCGGCCGAGAAGTCGGCGCTGCGGGCGGCCGCGTTGGCGTTGGCGGCGGAGGCCTGGGCCTGCTTGGCGGACTGGGCCGCCTGGGCGGCGGACGCCTGCGCGGCCTGGGCGGACTGCGCGGCCTGGGCCGCGAAGTTCTGGGCCTGCTGGGCGGACTGGCTCGCCTGGTTGGCGTAGCCGGCGGCCTCGTTGGCCGCGCCGCGCGCGGTGGCGTACGACTGGGCGGCCTGGGCCGCGTACTGGCGCGCCTGGGCGACCGAGCCGTCGATGGTGGCCAGGTAGGCCGCGACGGTGGCCACGTGGGAGGCGGTCATCGCGTCGCGCTGCTGGGCCTTGGCCAGGCCGCTCTGCAGGAACGGCACGAGCCGGTCGGCGGGGCCGGACAGGACGGCCTGCGCGGCCGCCTTGACCTCGGGGCCGCCACTGGCCAGGGCCTGCGTCACCTGGACGCGGTTGTCGTCGTCGCGGGCCTTGAACTGGCCGGTGGTCAGGAAGGCGCGGACGTCGTCGATCGTGCCGTCCAGGGCCTTGCCGGCCGCGGCCTTCACGCCCGGGCCACCCGTGGCCATGATCTGGGAGAGGGCGACGCGGTCGTCGTCGTCCTTGCCCGGATACTGGCCGGTGGCCAGGAACGCGCGCACCTGGTCGGCGGTGCCGACCGAGGCGGTCTCCGCGGCGAGGCGGCGCTCCAGCTTGCCCGGCGCCTGGGAGATCGCCATCACGCTGGTGCGGTCGTCGTAGTCGCGCGCGGTCGGCAGACCGCTGCCCAGGAACGTCTGGACGGCGCTGTCGTCGCCCTCCAGCGCGGTCTGGGCCGCGGCCTTGGTCCACGGACCGCCGGCGTCCAGCAGCCGGAAGGCGGCCTGACGGCCCTTCAGCACGGCGGTCTTCGCATCGACGCCGGACGCGGTCGCGTCCTTGACCAGCTGGTCGGTGTCGGCCGCGAACTGGGTGGCCTTGCCAGCCTCCCACGCCGCGGTCCTCGCCTTCAGGTCCGCGTCGCGCGAGGCCTCGTCGGCCGCTGCCATCTCGGCGGCCTGCTGGCCGGCGAGGCGCTCGGCGTCGGAGGCACGGGCGATGTCGGCGACCTTGTGGGCCTGGGCCGCGGAGTTCGCCGCGGAGTTGGCGTCCGCGTCGGCCGCGGTGGCGGCGGCCTGCGCGATGTTGGCTGCGGTGTTCGCGTCACCGGCGTGCTGGGCTGCCTGCTCGGCCGCGGTGGCCGCGGCTTCCGCGTGGGCGGCCGCGTCGTTGGCGGCCCGCTGCGCGTCGCCGGCCGCGGCGGCCGCCTGGTTGGCGATCGCGACGGTGGCGTTGGCGGCGCGGGTGGCCTCGGCGGCGGCGCTGCGGGCGCGGGCGGCCGCGTTGCGGGCGCGGGCGGCGTCCTCGGCGGACACGCCGGAGTAGTCGGCGGCCTCGGCGGCGGCCTGGGCGGCCGCGGCGGCGTTCGTGCCGGAGGAGGCGGCGGCCTGCGCGGCGGCGCCTGCCTGGGCGGCCGCGAAGCCGGCCCACTGGCTGGCCTCGCCCGCGGTGCGGGCCTGGACGGCGGCGTCGCGGGCGGTGACTGCGGCGTTGCGGGCCGCGTCGGCCTGCCCGGCGTCACCGGCGGCGCCGGCCGCGGCGGAGAGCGCCCTGGAGGCGGCGTTGCCCGCCTTCGTCGCGGCGGACGCGGCGTCGGCGGCGGCGTTGGCGGCCTGGCGGGACGCCTCGTTGGCGGCCCTCGCGGCCGCGGAGGCGGTCTTGGCCGCGGCGGCGGCGCGGGTGGCGGCGTCGGCGGCGCGGTTGGCCGCGTTCGACGCCTGCCCGGCCGAACCCTGGGCGGCCTTGGTCTCGTTGGCGGCGCGCTCGGAGGCCTCCTTGGCCAGGCGGGTGGCGTCCAGTGCCTTGCCCGCCGCGTCCTTGGCGGCCATCGCCTGCTGCCCGGCCTGGGCGGTGGCGTTCTTCGTCAGGTCGGCCAGCTGGGCGACCGTCAGGGTCTCCTGGTCGTGGGCGGCGGCGGTCTGGTAGCCGTACTGCAGGAACAGCTGGACGTCGTCCATCGAGCCGTCCAGCGCTGCGCCGGCGGCCTTCTTCACCTCCGGCCCGCCGGAGGCCATCAGCTGCGAGAGGTGGACGCGGTCGTCGTCGTCCTTGGCCTTGGACTGGCCTTCGTTGAGGAACTGGTTGACGTCCGTCATGGTGCCGTCGAGCGCCTTGGCGGCCGCGGCCTTCACACCGGGGCCGCCGGCGGCCATGATCTGCGACAGCCGGACCCGCTGGTCGTCCTCGTAGGCCTTCTGGGCGCCGGTGGCGAGGAACTTCTTCAGGTCGTCGGCCGAGCCCTTGAGCGCGGCCTGTCCGGCATCGCGCACGCCGGGGCCGGAGTTCGCGACCAGGTTCTCGATCTTGGTGCGCAGGTCCTGGTCGGTCGCTGCGGCCTGGCCGCTCGCCAGGAACGCCGTCAGGTCGTTGCCGCTGCCGGTCAGCGCGGTCTCGGCGGCGTGCCGCACGGCCGGTCCGCCGGCCTGCCAGGCGGCGACCGCCTTGACCCGGTCGGGGTTCGCCGCGGTCGCCGTCGGCGGCGCGTCGGCCGCGAGGGCGTGCGTCGAGAGCAGCCCGGTCAGCAGGCTGCCGGCCACGAACCCGGCTGCCAGCCGTGATCGGGCCCGTGATGTCAGTGACATCCGCATGGAAGTTCGCAATCCATCCTGGTCTGGGCACCGGAGTGCCGTGAAGAACCGCCGACGGGGGCGCCGGCGGTGCGGGGAAAAGTTCTTCGGGGTGCGCGCGGGGCGGCGGGAAGCGCCGTGGCACGTGCGCGGGGTGGCCCTGCGTCCGTCCGGCGGGCCAGGGGGCCGACGGGGCGGCCGCACCCGGGAGAGCCGGGGTGCGTGCCGCCCTGCGGCACGGCGTCGGAAGCGACGTCCGTGGGCTCCTGCTGCCGGCAGCCGGTGAGCAGGGTGGTGGAATCGCGCGCGTCGAAGCGTGCGGGGAGTCTTCCGGTGGGCCGCTGACGAGCGGTCACGTCCCGTGCTGGAAAGAGCAACCTGGAAAGAGCAACCTGGAAAGAGCAGCCAGGCATACCCGGCCAAGGGCGGGAGAAAGGGACGCGCAGGTGGGCGGATCCGTGGATCCGGCGGCCTCGGCAGCCGGGAATTCCGGTTCGGCCGAACGCAGTTCCCGGGTGGATCGCATCGGGCGCCCGGCCCCGCCGGGCGCCCGATGGGTGCGCGGGTGTCAGCCGGCCGGGGTGGCGGCGATGCCCTGGATGCCGCTGCTGGCGACGGCGTAGAAGGTGGTCCAGCTGTTGTCGGCCTTCTGGTCGGCGGTCCAGATGCGGTCGTCGGCGCCGATGGCGAACAGGCGGGCGGTGTCGCCGATGGTGGTGGCGGCCACCTGCTTGACGCCGGCGGCGTTGGGCACGGCGTTGAACGTGGTCCAGGTGCCGGCCGTGTAGTCGCCGGTGGTGGTCCAGATGCGGTCGTCGCCGCCGATGGCGAACAGGTGCACGGTGTTGCCGATGGTGGCGGCGGTGATGTTCTTGATGGCGCTGCTGGGGATGGCCTGGAAGGTGCTCCAGGTGCCGGCCGTGTAGTCGCCCGTGGTGGTCCAGATCTGGCCGTCGCCGCCGACGGCGAACAGGCGGACCTTGTCGCCCATCGCGACGGCGGTGATGTTCTTGATGGCGCTGCTGGGGATGGCCTGGAAGGTGCTCCAGGTGCCGGCCGTGTAGTCGCCGGTGGAGGTCCAGATCTGGCCGTCGCCGCCGATCGCGAACAGGCGGACCTTGTCGCCCATGGCGACGGCGGTGACCTGCTGGATGGCGCTGTTGCCCGGCACCATCTGGAACGCGCTCCAGGTGCCGTTCGCGCCGTCCTTGCTCGCGCTCCAGATGCGCTGGTCGCTGCCGATGGCGAACAGGCGCACGGTGGTACCCATGGTCACGGCGCTGACCTGGCGGATGCCGCTGTTCTGGGGGACGGCCTCGAAGGTGCCCCACACGTTCGTGGAGTAGGAGCCCTCGTCGGCCCATATCCGGTTGTCGCCGCCGATGGCGAACAGCCGGCTGCCCGGACGGGAGGCCTTCACCTGCTGGATCCAGGCGTTGAGGTCGTCGACGCGGGAGGAGGTGGCGCCGGTGCGGGTCTCGGTGGCGGGGGTGCCGAGGCAGCCGCCCTGCCAGGAGAGGGAGGCGACGGCGGCGATCTCGGGGGTGCCGTTGCGGTCGCGCAGCAGCGGCGCGCCCGTGTCGCCCTGGCAGACGGGGGCCTGGCCGGCGGCCGGGGCGGTGTCGATGCTGGTGGGGTTCACCGCGCCGGTGGTGTGGGCGCTGGTGTGGAGCTTGAGCGGCGCCCAGTCGGTGGTGGTGCGGCCGTAGCCGGGGATGCGCAGGCCGTCCCCGGCCGCCGGGGCGGTGCCGGTGACGGCGATGGGGGCGACGCCGTCCAGCGGGGAGGTCAGGCGGGCCATCACCAGGTCGCGCTCGGCGCGCGGGGCCAGCTCGGCGATGGCGATGGTGCGGCCGGCGATGGTGGCGGTGCTCGCGGTCGCGGGCGCGCCGGCGGCCGGGTGGTCGCCGAAGCAGGACCCGGCGGTCAGCACCCAGTAACGGTCCACCAGGGTGGCGGTGCAGGAACGGGCGTCGGCACGGCCGGGCTGCCCGGCCGTGACCGTGCCGACGGCCGGGAAGTCGGTGTTGGCCGGGGCGGCCGGTCCGTCGGTGGCGGTCAGTTCCAGCAGCGTGGTGGAGCCGCTGGTGCCGCCCTCGCCGACCGGGGTCCAGGCGTTCTTGTTGACGTCGATGCTGCTGACGGTGCCCGCGGTGTTCAACGTGGCCTTGATGGTGTGGTCGTCGCCCTTGATGTTGTAGACCTGCGGGATCTCCAGGGCGAGGTACCCGGTGGGGCCGGTGATCCTGAAGCAGACCTCGCTCGGGCTGGCGGCGCGGCTGAACAGCTGGACCAGGCCCGGGCCCGAGGCGCAGTCGGCGAGGACGATGTGGCCGTCGCCGGTCTTCAGGGTGATGTTCCGGTCGGCGAGGACCTTCGCCGCGTCGGGGTAGGAGAAGCCCTCCACCGCGCTCGGCGGGGCGGCATCGGCGGCCACGGCGGGCATCGGGGCGGCGACGACGGGGATCGCAAGGGCCGCGCCGAGGGGCCAGGCCAGTCTGCGAACGGTACGCACGGGCACTCCAGAAGAGAGATACGCCCAGGGGAAACCAGCACCCCCGAGCCGGCAAAGAAAGAATCAATCGGAAGCTATCGTCGCGGAATTGTGCACGTCAAAGCATGCGGGCACCCCCGGCGCACCCCTGACCCGGGGTCAAGCCCCGCACGGAAAAACGCGGTCGGGCCGTCCGCGGGCCCGGGTGTTCGAATGCGGACATTTCCGGATGAACGCGAGGGCGACGGCCCGCCGCAGGATTATCACGGTTCGGTGACGTTTCCTCCGCAAGTCGGCCCCCCCGGGCGCGGACCCGATGCGGACCCGATGCGGATCCGGTGCGTGAGCGGCGCACGCCCCCCGCGGGCACGCCCACACAGCACGGCGGCCGGCACCGTGCGGTGCCGGCCGCCGTGTTCCGGGGCTGGTGAACAGTCCTGTCGGCCGGGGCGGGGGAATGTCCCCGCCCCGGCGATGTCATTCGGACCGCGGGGCTCCGTCGAAGAAGGTGTCCCAGTTCGGCTCCGTGTGGCCCTGGACCACTTCGTCCTCGAACGGCGGGCGGTCGTGCCGTTGGCCGCTGATCTCCCCGCTCACCCAGTCGACGCATTCCGGGCGCTCACCGGTACCGGACCGGCAGTATTCCTCGACGGCCGCGCGGACCAGGGGCAGCGGAATCGCGCTCGCCCGGTCGTGGAACCTCGGGTGGTACGTCTCCGAGACGAGCCGGGAGTCCGTCCCGGACGGGTCCGGGTTGTCGGAGATCCACGCGTGGTCGTAGATCCCGCCCTTCCGGGGGGCCTGTCCGTCCGTGCACCAGGTGAGGGCGCCGAAGCCGCTCAGCTCGTTGACCGCGACGAAGAGGTAGGTGCTGGGAAACCTCTTCGGCGGCTCGGTGTAGCAGAACGAGGCCTGGCCGCCCGTGACGTACTTCCCGTCACGGACTTCCTTCACGCTGACGGAGTGGAAAGCCTCCGAGATCAGACGGTCGGTTTCCTCGGGGCCGGAAGGATATGCGTCTTCCCCGTCGAACGACATGTGAAGAATCATTACGGGCGCGGCCTCGTCCCTGAGAGCGTTATCTCGTCCAGCTTTCCTGCCGCCTTGTTCCACCAGCGGACCTTCAGGATCTGGTCAGTGTAGAGGATGTCGGGAACGGAGTATCCGCAGGAGAACGCGGGACCGCACAGCCCCTTCTCGTTGTTGATGACGACTTCCGCGTACTTGATGTCGTCCCGTGCCATGACCCACGCGAGTTTCGTCTCGACGTGGTCGGCGGTCGGGTAGATCAGCGTGCTGTCCGGGACCGGGGGAACGGTGGAACCCGGCCGCCGGAGCCAGTTGCTGATGTCCTGGACCATGGCCGCGGTCGCGGGATCGCCGTTGCTGCCGCTGACCACCGGGCCCTTCCACTCCACCAGGTTGTCGCCGTCGCGCAGGAGCACCTGCCCGGCGGTCGGGCCCTCGTCGCCCGGCCGCCGGCCGAGCTTCTGCAGGATCTGCCAGATCCGCGACGGGCACAGGCTGCTGTTGTGCACCAGCAGCGGGCGGTCGCCCGCGAGGACGAAGTAGGTGTGGAGGCCTTCGACCGTGAGGTTGTAGGCGGGCTCCAGGCCGGTCCAGTGGCGCACCGAGGCGACCTGGACGACGGCGCCGGTGTCCGTGCGCAGCGTGTCGCCGGGACGGATGTCGCCGGCGTCGGTCCAGGTGCCGGCCGACTCCACCCAGAACGGGTGGTGGTCGGTCGCGGTGACCGCGCCCTGGCCGCCGTCGGGGGCGCGGACCGTGAGCTCGGTGAAGTCGCGGTCGTCGGGGGTGTAGACGGTGGCGCTCACCGGGCGGGGCCCGCTGGTTCCCGTGGCGGGGTCCGCCGCGAGCACCACGTCACCGGCGTGCAGGGTCTCGATGGCCCGGGTGGTGCCGTCGCCCATGAGCACCTTGGTGCCGGCCGGGAAACTGTTGGTCGGGCACCCCGCGCGGGCGCCGTTGGCGATCGTGAGCTCGTCGCCCAGCTGGTCGACCAGGCCCCGCTCGATGTCCGAGTTGTTCTTCAGGGCCTGCAGCGCCGCGTCGGCACCGACGCCGTCCGCCAGGGTCTGGCGGAACTTGGCGACGATGTCGGCCGTGGAGGTCAGCTTGCTGATGGCGGCCTGGCTGTAGCCGTTGAGCGTCGCCTGGACGGCGAGCTTGGCGTCCTCGATCCCGACGCCGGTCTCCAGGGCGAAGCGGAACGCGACGATGGCCTTGGCGCCCTTGGCGAGGGTGCCGTAGGGGATGAAGTTGGACGCGGCCCACGCGCAGGACGCGTTGAGGCCGGGGTCGTGGTAGCACTTGACGAAGTCGTCGGTCAGCGCGTGGTACAGCAGGTTGCCCAGCTGCGCCTGCGGCGAGTAGTGCAGCTTGTAGTCGGTGTAGCTCAGCTGGACGGTCTCGTCGCGCTGGTCGCTGACCTGGGTGCTGCTGACGACGACGGTGTTCCAGACGCTGTACTTGCCGGCGCAGGCGACGATCGACAGGCCCGGTTCCGGGCAGGTCTTCATCACGTAGTTGACGGTGCCGGTGATCTTGACGTTGACCGTGACGTCACAGACCGTGTCGCCCTTGCCGTTGTCGTGCCAGACCTTGGGGTCGATGTTCTTGATGATGATGCCGCTGCGGCCCTCGGTGTAGTCACCGGCGGTGCAGTGGGACATGTCGTCCTTGACCGGGTCCGTCTTCATGTCGTCCTGGGGGACGGCCTCGACGTAGGAGACCCGGCCCTGGGCGTCGACCGTGGCGGTCTGGTCCTGCAGCACGCCGTCGACGGTGTCGGCGCACTGCTTGGTCCAGACGGCGGCCTGGGCGTCGGCGGCGGCCTTGGCGGCCTGGTCGGCGCTCTGCTTGGCCGCGGCGGCCGAGGCCTGGGCCTGGTCGGAGGCGGTCTTGGCGGCGGCCGCGAACTGCTGGGCCTGGGCGGCGTAGCTGGTGGCCGCCGACGCCGAGAAGCCGGCGCTGCGGGCCGCCGCGTTGGCGGAGGCCGCGGCGGCCTGGGCCTGCTGGGCGGACTGGGCCGCCTGCGCCGCGGAGGCCTGGGCGGCCTGTGCGGACTGGGCGGCCTGGGCGGCGAAGCCCTGGGCCTGCTGGGCGGACTGGCTCGCCTGGTTGGCGTAGCCGGCGGCCTCGTTGGCGGCGTTGCGGGCGGTGGCGTAGGACTGGGCGGCCTGGGCCGCGTACTGCCGTGCCCGGGCGACCGAGCCGTCGATGGTGGCGAGGTAGGACTGGATGGTCGCCACGTGGGCGGCGGTCATCGCGTCGCGCTGCTGGGCCTTGGCCAGGCCGCTCTGCAGGAACGGCACGAGCCGGTCGGCGGGTCCGGACAGGACGGCCTGGGCGGCGGCCTTGACCTCGGGGCCGCCGGTCGTGAGCAGTTGGGTGACCTGGACGCGGTTGTCGTCGTCGCGGGCCTTGAACTGGCCGGTGGCCAGGAAGGCGCGGACGTCGTCGATGGTGCCGTCCAGGGCCTTGCCGGCGGCGGCCTTCACGCCCGGGCCGCCGTTGGCCATGATCTGGGAGAGGGCGACGCGGTCGTCGTCGTCCTTGCCCGGGTACTGGCCGGTGGCCAGGAACGCGCGCACCTGGTCGGCGGTGCCGACGGACGCGGTCTCGGCGGCCAGGCGCTTCTCCAGCTTGCCGGGGGACACGGCGATCGCCATCACGCTGGTGCGGTCGTCGCGGTCGCGGGCGACGGACAGCGTGCTGCCCAGGAACGTCCGGACGGCGCTGTCGTCGCCCTCCAGCGCGCTCTGGGCGGCTTCCCTGGTCCACGGGCCCGCGGAGTCCAGCAGCCGGAAGGCGGCCTGACGGCCCTTGAGCACGGCGGTCCCGGCGTCGGTGCCGGCGGCGGTGGCGTCCTTGATGAGCTGGTCGGTGCCGGCGGCGAACTGCGTCGCCTTGCCGGACTCCCAGGCCGCGGTCCTGGCCTTCAGGTCCGCGTCGCGCGAGGCCTCGTCGGCGGCGGCCATCTCGGCGGCCTGCTGGGCGTCCAGGCGCTCCTGGTCGGAGGCGCGGGCGATGTCGGTGATCTTGTGGGCCTGGGCGGCGGACTGTGCGGCCGAGTCGGCGGAGCTGGTGGCCGCGGCGGCGGCGGTGCCCGCGATGGTGGCCCAGTTCGCCGACTCGCCGGCGTGCTGGGCGGCCTCCGTCGCTGCGGTCGCCGCGGCTTCGGCGTGGGCGGCGGCGTCGTTGGCGGCGCGCTGGGCGTCCGCCGCTGCCGCGGCGGCCTGGTTGGCGATCGCGACGGTGGCGTTGGCGGCGCGGGTGGCCTCGGCGGCGGCGCTGCGGGCGCGGGCGGCGGCCAGGCGGGCCTGGGCGGCGTCCGCGTCGGAGACGCCCGCGTAGGTGGCGGAGTCGGCGGCGGCCTGGGCGGCGGCCGCGGCGTCGGCACCGGAGGAGGCCGCGGCCTGCGCCGCGATACCCGCCTGGGTCGCCGCGAAGCCGGCCCACTGGCTGGCCTCGCCCGCGGTGCGGGCTTCCACGGCGGCCTTGCGGGCGGTCTCCGCAGCCTGGCCGGCGGCGTCGGCCTGGGTCTTGTCGCCCGCGGCGTTGGCCGCGGCGGACAGTGCCTGGGAGGCGGCGTTGCCGGCCTTGGTGGCCGCAGCGGCGGCGTTGGCGGCGGCGTTGGCGGCCTGGCGGGAGGCCTCGTTGGCGGCCCTCGCGGCCGCGGAGGCCGTCTTGGCGGCGGCGGCGGCCCGGGTGGCCGCGTCCGCGGCGCGTCCGGCGGCGTTCGACGCCTGCCCGGCCGAGCCCTGCGCCGCCTTGGTCTCGGCGGCGGCCCGCTCGGCCGACTCCTTGGCGAGCCTGGTGGCGTCGACGGCCTTGCCGGCCGCGTCCTTGGCGGTCATCGCCTGCTGGCCGGCCTGGTCGGCGGCGGTCTTCGTCAGGTCGGCCAACTGCCCGACGGACAGCGTCTCCTGGTCGTGCGCGGCCGCCGTCTGGTAGCCGTACTGCAGGAACTGCTGGACGTCGTCCATCGAGCCGTCCAGCGCGGCGCCGGCGGCCTTCTTCACCTCCGGCCCGCCCGAGGCCATCAGCTGCGAGAGGTGGACGCGGTCGTCGTCGTCCCTCGCCTTGAACTGGCCGGTGGTCAGGAACTGGTTGACGTCCGCCAGGGAGCCGTCCATGGCCTTGGACGCTGCGGCCTTCACCCCCGGCCC
Organism: Kitasatospora sp. NPDC059408; assembly: GCF_042751525.1. Taxonomy (NCBI): domain Bacteria; kingdom Bacillati; phylum Actinomycetota; class Actinomycetes; order Kitasatosporales; family Streptomycetaceae; genus Kitasatospora; species Kitasatospora sp. NPDC059408. The sequence continues at coordinate 62,631 of NZ_JBHYWI010000037.1, read as the reverse complement.
GCCGGTGGCGATCAGCTGGGAGACCTTCACCCGCTGGTCGTCCTCGTAGGCCTTCTGGGCGCCCTTGTCGAGGAACTTCCTCAGGTCGTCGGCCGAGCCCTTGAGCGCGGCCGTCCCGGCGTCACGCACCCCGGGGCCGGAGTCCGCGACCAGGTCCTCGATCCTGGCCCGCAGGTCCTGGTCGGCGGCCGTGGCCTGACCGCTCGCCAGGAACGCCTTCAGGTCGTCGGCCGAACCGGTCAGCGCGGTCTCCGCCGCGTGGCGCACGGCCGGCCCGCCGGCCTGCCAGGCGGCGACCGCCTTCACCCGGTCCGGATCCGCCGCGGTCGCCGTCGGCGGCGCGTCGGCCGCGAGGGCCGGGGTCGAGAGCAGCCCGGTCAGCAGGCTGCCGGCCACGAGCCCGGCCGCGAGGCGCGACCGGGCCCGTGAGGTCAGTGACAATCTCATCGAAATTCGCAATCCATCATGAATCGGGCACCGGGGTGCCGTGCGGGCCACCGGAATCCGCAATCCACACCGGTGGTCCTGGACATCGCTCCGTGACAAGCGGCGCGGCAGGGGAGCACGCACCGCACACCCGCCGCCGCGCGGAGCGGCCGGGACGGCAGGGGGTCGTGGTCATCGCGCACCGGGGCAGGCGCCCGCCGGGGCCGGTGCGCGGGAGGGGATCAGCCGGCGGGGGCGCCGTTGCCCGCGTCGCCGCCGGGCAGGGGCCCGGGCGGGGTCCGGGGGCCGTCCGGCGCGGATGCCCCCGGGGCCGCGCCCAGGGGCCGGGCAAGTCTTCGAACGCTACGCACGGGCACTCCGGAAATGAAGAAAGACGCGCCCGGGAGACACCAGCACCCCCGAGCTGGCAAAGAAAAACAAGCGGGACGCTATCGGCCGCCAATCCCGCACGTCAACGCACGAGACCGCCGCCGCAAGGCTTCTGACCTGCGGTCAAGCCCCGCACGGAAAAACACGGCCGGACCGTCCGGCCCCGGGGCGCCCGAATACGGACATTAAGGATGTATGAGAGAGCGCCGCACCCGCCGCCCGACCATCACGGTTCGGTGACGTTTCCTCCCCAACGTGACGGCGCACCCCCGCACCCCGGCATCCGTCGTGAGATGTACACCGGGTGCATCGCGCGGCCCAGCGCGCCCCCCGCAAGATCCTCCCGGTGACCCTCGAACACCCCCCACCCGGTGCCTAGCGTGGAAGACGACAACCCCGGACCGTCCCCCCTCCGCTAGGACCCGCCATGATCGAAGCCGTCGGCCTGACCAAGCGCTACGGCACACGCACAGCCGTCGAAGACCTGAGTTTCACCGTCCGACCCGGCATCGTCACCGGCTTCCTCGGCCCCAACGGCGCCGGCAAGTCCACCACCATGCGGATGCTGCTCGGCCTCGACACCCCCAGCGCCGGGCACGCCACCGTCAACGGCCGCCGCTACGCCGAGCACGGCGCACCGCTGCACGAGGTCGGCGCCATGCTGGAGGCCCGGGCCGTCCACACCGGACGCAGCGCCTTCAACCACCTCGCCGCCCTCGCCGCCACCCACGGCATCCCCCGGCGCCGGGTGGAGGAGGTCGTCGACCTGGTGGGCCTGCGCGAGGTCGCCCGCAAGCGCGCCGGCGGGTTCTCCCTCGGCATGGGCCAGCGCCTGGGCATCGCCTCCGCGCTGCTCGGCGACCCCGCCACGGTGATCCTCGACGAGCCGGTCAACGGCCTCGACCCCGAGGGCATCCGCTGGATCCGCAACCTCCTCAAGTCGCTCGCCGCCGAGGGCCGCACCGTCCTCGTCTCCTCCCACCTGATGAGCGAGATGGCCCTGACCGCCGAGCACCTCATCGTCATCGGCCGCGGCCGGCTGATCGCCGACACCTCGGTGGCCGAGTTCACCGCCCGCGCCGCCGGCAGCGCCGTCCTCGTGCGCACCCCTGACGCGGACCGGCTGCGCGAACTGCTCGCCGACCAGCCCGGCGTCCAGGTCGAGAAGGCCGCCGACGAGAACGAGGAGAGCGACCGCCTGGAAGTCACCGGCACCGACTGCGAGCGCATCGGCCGCCTGGCCGCCGCCCACTCCCTCGTGCTGTTCGAACTCACCCCCAAGCAGGCCTCCCTGGAGGAAGCCTTCATGGAGCTCACCAAGGACGCGGTGGAGTACCAGGCCGTCGTCACCCCCGCCCAGCCGGTCAAGGAGATGGCCGCATGACCACCACCGCCACCCCCGCCGTCCCCACCCCCGCCGCCGCCACCGCGACCCCGGCGTTCGCCCCCTCCTCCCGGCCCGCCCGCCCCGGCGTCACCCTCGCCCGGGCCGTCCACGCCGAGTGGATCAAGTTCCGCTCGCTGCGCTCCACCTACTGGACGCTCGGCATCACCGTCGCCCTCACCATCGGCTTCGGCGCCCTGCTGTGCTGGGGCACGGTCAGCCGCTGGGACCACCTGCCCGCCGACGAACGCATGCACTTCGGCGCCGCCGAGCACAGCCTCCTGGGCTACCACTTCGCCCAGCTGGCCATCGGCGTCCTCGGCGTGCTGATCATCACCGGCGAGTACTCCACCGGCATGATCCGCGCCTCGCTGTCCGCCGTCCCCAAGCGCCTGCCGGTGCTCTGGGCCAAGGCCGCCGTCTTCGGCGCCGTCGCCTGGGCCGTCTCCACCGTCGCCTGCCTGATCGCCTTCTTCGTCGGCCAGTCGATCCTCGCGAGCAAGCACCTCGACACCACCCTCGGCGCCCCCGGCGTCACCCGCGTCGTGTTCGGCATGGGCCTCTACCTCACCGCGGTCGGCCTGCTCGCCGTCGGCCTGGGCACCCTCATCCGCAACACCGCCGGCGGCATCGCCAGCGTCTTCGGCGTCCTCATGCTGCTCCCGCTGCTCACCGAGGCCCTGCCCAGCTCCTGGCGCGACACCATCTCCCCCTACCTGCCCGGCAACGCCGGCCAGGCCCTCGCCACCCTCCAGCAGGGCCCGCACGACCTCGCCCCCTGGACCGGCTTCGGCGTGATGTGCCTCTACGTCCTCGCCGCCCTGATCGGCGCCGCCGTCGTCCTCAAGCGACGCGACGCATGACAGCCACCCGCCCCGCCCGTGTGAGCATGGTCCAGTGACCACCGCCGAACGGACCCCCGCAGCCCGCGCAGGACGCCTCGGCGTCCCGCGCGGGCTCGCCCGGCTGCGCGCGGCCGTCCTCACCGAGCGCTACCCCGCCCTCGTCGACGCCGCCGCCGCCCTCGGCCTGCTCGTGCTCACCGCCCTGCCCCAGCGCCGCGAGCTGCACGCCACCCCCTGGCTCTGGGCCCTGCAGCTCGCCCTCGTCCTGCCGCTCGCCCTGCGCCGGCGCGCCCCCTTCCCGGTCTTCGCCGCGATCTCCCTGGCCGCCCTCGCCCAGTGGGCCACCGGCCACCCCATGCCCGCCGACGCGGCCGTCCTGCTCGCCCTCTACACCGTCGCCGCCCACTGCCGGCGCCGCCTGACCCTCATCGCCTACGGCGTCGCCGAACTCGGCGTCGTCATGGCCCTGCTGCGCTGGCCCCCGCTGACCGAACACGGCAACGCCGCCCACCTGCCGCTGTGGCTGCGCGTGTTCGTCCTGTTCTCCGGCACCGTCCTGGCCGCCGTCGCCCTCGGACTCAACGTCCGCGCCCGCCGCGCCCAGCTCACCGCCCTCCAAGAGCGCGCCCGCGACCTGGAACACCAGCGCGACCAGCAGGCCGCCCTCGCCGTCGCCGAGGAACGCTCCCGCATCGCCCGCGAGATGCACGACATCGTCACCCACAACCTCTCCGTCATGGTCGCCCTCGCCGACGCCGCCGCCTACGCCAACGCCACCGCCCCCGACAAGGCCACCGACGCCATGCGCCGCTCCGCCGAGACCGGCCGCCAGGCCCTCACCGACATGCGCCGCTTCCTCGGCGTCCTGCGCGCCGACGAACCCGACGCGCTGCGCCACCCCCAGCCCGGCATCGGCCAGCTCACCGTCCTCGCCGAACACGTGCGCGCCGCCGGCCTGCCCACCGACCTCCACGTCACCGGCGACAGCACCGCCGTCTCACCCGGCGCCCAGCTCACCGCCTACCGCCTCGTCCAGGAATCCCTCACCAACACCCTCAAGCACGCCGCCCCCGGCGCCCGCGCCCGCGTCACCGTCCACGCCACCCCCGCCGCCGTCACCCTGGAGATCCGCGACGACGGCCGCCCCACCGCCACCGCCCCCGGCCTGGGCCAGGGCCTGGCCGGCATGCGCGAACGCGTCGCCGCCTACGGCGGCAACCTCACCGCCGGACCCGCCCCCGGCGGCGGCTGGCGAGTGGCCGCCACCCTCCACCTGACCGACGACCACCCCGGCGACACCGACGAGGAGCCCAGCCCCGCATGACGATCAAGGTCCTGCTGGTCGACGACCAGCCGCTGCTGCGCCTGGCCTTCTCCATGACCCTCGACTCCCAGCCCGACCTGGAGGTCGCCGGCGAGGCCGGCGACGGCGAGGAGGCCGTCCGCCTGGCCGTCGAGCGGCCCGTCGACGTCGTCCTCATGGACGTCCGCATGCCCGGCACCGACGGCATCGAGGCCACCCGCCGCATCGTCGAGCAGCGCCCCGACACCAAGGTGCTCATCCTCACCACCTTCGACCTCGACGAGTACGCCTTCGCCGGGCTGCGCGCCGGGGCCTCCGGCTTCCTGCTGAAGAACGCCGAACCGGACGAGCTGCTCGCCGCGATCCGCTGCGTGGCGGCGGGCGACGCGGTCGTCTCCCCGCGCGTCACCCGCCGCCTGCTCGACACCTTCGCCTCCCACCTGCCCGCCGACGGCCGCGGCGCCACCCGCGGCGAGGAGGCCGTCGCCGCGCTGACCGCCCGCGAGCGCAGCGTCCTGATCACCGTCGCCCGGGGCCTGTCCAACGCCGAGATCGCCGCCGAGCTCAAACTCGCCGAGGCCACCGTCAAGACCCACGTCAGCCGCATCCTGCTCAAGCTCGGCCTGCGCGACCGGGTCCAGGCCGTCGTGTACGCCTACGAGAACCGGCTCGTCCAGCCCGCCTGAGCACGCACGGCACGCACGCGCCCCGGCCCCTACGCAACCCGCGTGCGCCGGTCCACACTGGACGGACCCGTCCGAGTACGGACACCAGAGTGCCGGGGGACACATGGAGGCGTACTTCTTCCTCAGCTACGCGCGGGCGGACGACAACGGTTCGGCCGTCGCGGGCTTCTACCAGGACCTGCGCGCCGAACTGGCCCGGCGCGACCCGGACGCGGCCGCACTGCCGAGCTTCCGGGACGTCGAGCAGCTGTTCCTCGGGACCGACTGGGAGCTGCGGCTGTCGCGCACCGTCGCCCGCTGCCGCACCATGGTCGCGCTCTACTCGCCCGCCTACTTCGCCAGCGTCTACTGCGGCAAGGAGTGGACCGCCTTCCGCTCCCGCACCATCGCCTACGAACGCGAGACCGGCTGGGACAGCGGCGCCCTGCTGCCCGTCCTGTGGGAGCCCCTGCCCGCCGGGCCCGCAGCCCCCGCCGACGAGGTCCAGTACGTCGAACCCGCCATGGGGGAGCGCTACGCCGAACTCGGACTGCGCCGCCTCATCGAACAGGACCCGGGCGGAGCGGACTACCGGCGCGTCGTCGAGGTCCTGGCCGAACGGGTCCGCCTGCCCGCCCAACGCGCCCGCCTGCCCGAACTCGCCGACCTCGACCTGCGGCACTACCCCGGCGCCTTCCCGCCCGGCCCCCGCCCCGACCAGCCCGCGGCCACCGCCGGCCACCACCCGCCCGCCCACCTGTTCGTCAGCTACGCCCCCGCCGAACGGATGTGGGCCGAGTGGGCCGCCACCGAGCTGACCGCCCTCGGCTACCGCACCACCCTGCACAGCGTCGCCGCCGCTGAGGAAGGCCTGCCCGTCGAGGCCGGCTGGGCCCTGACCGGCCAGGGCCGCGTCGTCGTCCTGCTCTCCGCCGCCTACCCCGGCCACCCCCGCGCCGAGCGCCTCTTCCGCGCGCTCGCCGGCCGCGAGGCGGCCCCGGGCGTGCCCGCCCTCGTCCCGGTCCGGGTCGGCGACCCCGACACCGCCCTGCCCCGGCTCTTCGCCGAGCGGCCCAGCGTCGACCTCGCCGGCTCCTCGGCCGCCGACTCCCTGACCCGGCTGGCCACCGCCGTCGGCCACCCCGCCCGGGAGAGCGCCGGCGCCCGCCCGTCCGCCCGCGGCGGCCACCCCGGCGACCTGCCCGCCGTCCTGGACATCCCCGCCCGCAACACCTCCTTCACCGGCCGCGACCGCGAACTCGAGGCCCTGCGCGACGGCTTCACCACCGCCCCCGCCGGCGCCGTCCGCGTCCTGACCGGCCTCGGCGGCGTCGGCAAGACCCAGACCGCCGCCGAATACGCCCACCGCTTCCGCGCCGGCTACGACGTCGTGTGGTGGATCGGCGCCGAACAGCCCGAACTCATCGCCACCCGGCTGGCCGCCCTCGCCCCCGGACTCGGCCTCGAACACGGCGAGGACAGCCAGGACACCGCCGCCCGCGTCCTCGCCGCCCTGCGCCACGGCACCCCCTACCGGCGCTGGCTGCTCATCCTCGACAACGCGACCGGCCCCGACCAGCTCGCCCGCTGGCTCGTCGACGGCCCCCTCGGCGGCCACATCCTCATCACCTCCCGCAACCCCGCCTGGAGCGGCCGGGCCGGAGTCGTCGAACTCGGCGTCTTCCGCCGCACCGAGAGCCTCCAGCACCTCCACCGCCTCAACCCCGGCCTCGGCCACGACGCGGCCGACCAGGTCTGCGACCGCCTCGGCGACCTGCCGCTGGCCATCGCCCAGGCCGCCGCCTGGCTGCGCGAGAGCGGCATGCCCGTCACCGACTACCTCGACCTGCTCGCCGCCACCATGACCGAGATCCTCGACCGCACCCGCCTGCCCGCCACCGACTACCCGCGCTCGGTGGCCGCGACCTGGCACCTGTCCCTGGAAGAACTCCACCGCACCAACGCCCGCGCCGCCGAACTCCTCGAAATCTGCGCCCACTTCGGCCCCGAGCCGATCCCCACCGCACTGCTGCTCTCCCCGCTGCTGGCCCGCCACCTCGGCCTCGACGGCGACGCCCTGGGCACCCGCCTGGAGATGGGCGAGCTCGTGCGCACCATCCACCGCACCGGCCTGGCCCGCGCCGACGCCGGCCGCCAGTCCCTGACCGTCCACCGCCTCGTCCAGGCCGTCGTCCGCGACCAGCTGCCCGCCCAGCGCGGCGAGGAGATGCGCCGCGTCGTCCAGCTCGCCCTCGCCGCCGCGGCCCCCTCCGACCCCGACCGGGTCGGCACCTGGGAGGCCTTCGCCGAGATCCTCCCGCACCTGTGGCCCAGCGGCGCCGCCGACTCCACCGAGGCCGACGTGCGCCGGCTCATCGTCAACTCCGTACGCTTCCTGTGGAAGCGCGGCCTCTACCCGGAGGCCAGGGAACTCGCCGAACGCACCCTGGAACGCTGGAGCAGGGCCGCCCCGGACGGCGGGCGCCCGGGCACCGACGGCCTCCAGACCGGCATGCTGCGCGTCCAGCTCGCCAACGTGCTCCGCGAACAGGGCGAATTCCGGGCCAGCTACACCATCGACCGCACCGCCCTGGAACGCTTCCGCGGCGAACTGGGCCCCCGCCACCTGCAGACCCTCATCGCCGCCGGCAACCTCGCGGCCGACCTGCGCCTGCTCGGCCGCTACCAGGAGGCCCGCGAACTCGACCGCGACACCCTCGACCACGTCCTCCAGGCGCTCGGCCCCGACCACCCGCGCATCGGCATGACCCTCCACAACCTGGCCGTCTCCGAGGACCTCACCGGCGACTGGCCCCGCGCCCTGGACCTCTACCGCCGCAGCTACCGCCGCCAGCGGCGCCTGCTCGGCCCCGCCGACCTCGACACCCTGCTCTCGGCCGCGGCCTACGGCGGCACACTGCGCGAGATGGGAAGGCTGCGCGAATCGCTGACCGTGCTGGAGGACACCGTCCTCGCCTACCAGCGCACCGTCAGCAGCCGCAACGCCCAGTCCCTGTACGCCAGGGCCGAACTCGCCGCCACCACCTTCCGCCTCGGCGACCTGCCCGCCGCCTGCGAACAGGCCGGCCAGACCTACCAGGACCTCGGCGACGTCCAAGGCCCCCACCACCTGCACTCCCTCGTCGCGGCCACCACCCTGGCCGCGGCCCTCCACGCCCGCGGCGACCACCAGCGCGCCGCCCGCATCGCCGCCCGCGCCCACCGGGCCGGCCAGGACCACTTCGGGGAGGCCCACCCCGTCACCCTCGCCCTGACCGCCGGCCTCGCCGTCCACCTCCGTGCCACCAGCAGCGCCGCGGAGGCCCGCTCCCTGTCCCACACCGCCGTCACCGGCCTCACCCGCGCCATCGGCGCCGACCACCCCTACCTGGGCGCCGTCCTGATCAACCACGCCACCGGCCTCGCGGAGACCGGCGAGAGCGAAGCGGCCGCCGAACTCGGCCGCCGCGCCATGGACCTGCTCACCGCCGTGGTCGGCGACACCCACTACGACGTGCTCACCGCCCGCGCCAACCTCGCCCTCGACCTGGCCGCCCTCGGCCACCACACCGAGGCCGCGCGCCTGCGCGCCCGCTGCGCCCGCCAGGCCGCCGACGCCCTGGGCCCCGCCCACCCGGTCACCACGGCCACCGAAGCCGCCGCCCGCCTGGCCGCCCACGTCGAACTGGTGCGGCTCTGAGACGGCCCGGGCCCCCGGCCGCAGGAGGGCCGGGGGCTGCGGGCGCGTCGGGACCGAGTGCCCTCCGGAGCGTCAGGGACGGGTGACCGAGGTCGTGTTGGTGGCGGCGTTCCAGTGGACGGTCGCGTTCTGGAACTTCTGGACGCGCCCGCCCGGCTCGTCGGCCTCGTCGGTGACGGGGTAGCCGACGGCCTTCTCGTGGCCGGCGGCGTGGAAGGCGTCGTAGATGGCGCCGTGGACGACGTGCGCACCGGTCGGGGCGGACCACAGGATCACGGCCCGCTCGAAGAACTGGTAGCGCCCGCGGGTGCCGTCGGGGGCCGCGGCCCCGTCCGCCTCGTCCATCGTCGGGAAGCCCCAGGCCCGTTCGGCGTCGGTGGCCCAGAAACGGGTGAGGATCTCGCCGTAGACGGGGTGGGCCTCGTCCGGGTGCCACAGGATGATGCCGTTCTTGAACTGCTGGAAGCGCCCGCCGGCCGCCGAGTCGCGCTCACCGCGGATCGGCGCGCCCAGCACGCTGTTCAGACCGCCCATGGCGTCGTACTTGACCCGGATCGCGCCGTAGGGCATCAGGTCGTCCAGGCGGTTGTAGCGGCGCGGGGTGAAGCCGCGCAGCCCGTCACCCCACGTACGCTCCTCGGCGACGTGGCCGAAGTCGTACTCCTCGCGCACCACCGGCTGGGTGTGGGCGGCATCGGCCCAGCGCACGAACAGGGCGACGTGGTCGGTGCCGCCGGCGTCCTTGAGCAGCGCGTCGCCGGGCTGGAGGTCACCGGCCGGGATGTCGGCGGTCACGTTCCACAGCGTCCACGTGGTGAGCGAGGTGCCCAGGTGCCAGGCCATCGACACGAAGCCGGAGCAGTCGGGGCGGTAGCAGCCGAACTGGTTGCCGTGGCAGCCCTGCTGGCTGTACGGCACCTGCTCGGCGATCCACGACCACGCGCGGTCCATGACCTCGCCGCGCCCGATCGGGCCGTCGGTGTCGGAGTCGAGCGCGGCGGCTCCCGCGGCGGGGGAGCGGACGGGGGCGGCGGACGCGGCGTTCGCGGCGTTCGTGGCGGCGGGTATCGCGCCCAGCGCGAGCGCGGCCGCCGCCAGGGCGGGGACCACGGCGCGCGCGGCACGGCGCAGGATCGGCGTAGTGCGCAAGGCTGGCTCCTGGGGGTCTGCGGTGGAAGGGCTCCGCGGTGGAAGGGCCCTGACGGACCGTCCGCAAGCTAGCCGCGGGCGCGCGGGGCCGGTACCCGGAACGCTCCGGATTGACCGGCCCAGTCAGCCAGTCGAGGATGGTGCCGGGCAGGCCGGCAGCTCCGGGCGGTCCAGGGTCCGCACCGCCGGCAGCCACACCGCCGGCTCCGACGGGCCCCCGGGCAGGCGCACCCGGAACCACCGGGGCGACTGGGTGCCCATCTCGTCGACGATCGGCACCCCGTGCGGCTCCTCGCACTCCGCGTCCAGCACGTCCCCGTGCCACACCCGGGTCGCCACCACGTTCCCCGCCAGGTACGGCTCGCGCGGGTCGATCGCCAGGCCCAGGCTGCACTGCGGATCCCGGCCCGGCCGGCTCTGGCAGCCCGGGTCCGCGTTGTACACCCGCACGTGCCCCGCCGCCGGGGCGCTGCCGCCGGCGTCCGTCCAGCCCACCGCCACCGTGCCCGCCACCGCCGCCCCGGACGCCAGCACGGCCGCCGCCGCGAGCGCCGCGGGCCCGTGGCGCCGCCGCCCGTGTCTGCCCCCGCCCCGGTGGGCGCGGATGCGCGCGAGCAGGCTCTCGGCACTGTGGACGGCGCGCTCGGCATGGGTGGGCGCCAGGCAGTCGGCGGCCAGCGCCCGCCAGAACGGCGGCACCCCGTCCGCCATCCGCAGCGGCGCCCGCCGCTCCGCGTACTCCTGGGCGGCCGCCGCCCGCGCCGCCGGGGTCGCGCCGGGAAACGGCGAGGCGCCGCGCGCGAACACCTCGTGCACGACGATCCCCAGCGCCCAGATGTCCCCGCTGGGACGCACGGTGACGCCCTGCTCGCCCAGCGGCGCCCGCCAGCGCTCGGGCGGCAGGTAGTCGAACGTGCCCATCGGCGGCGCGTGGCCGTGCGTGCCACCGGTCCCGGTCAGCTCGGTCGCCAGCCCGAAGTCCGCGAGCAGCACCGAACCGTCGGCGGCCAGCAGCACGTTGTCGGGCTTCAGGTCGCCGTGCACCCACCCGGCGGCGTGCAGGTGGGCCAGCCCCTCGCAGATCCCGGCGATCAGCGCGCCGCCCTCGGCCTCGGACACCTCCGCCGAATCCAGCAGGTCCCGCAGGCTGCGCTCCGCGCGCTCCATCACCAGGACGATCGCGCCGTCCAGGAACGCGTCACCCTCCGCGCCGAGCTGCACGGTGTCCAGCAGGCGCACCAGCCGCGGATGGCGGGTGCGGCGGGCGAACTCCACCTCGCGGCGCGCGGTTTCGGCGACCTTGGCGGCCTGGCGCGGCGTCAGCCCCGCGGTCGGCAGGATCTTCAGCGCGACCTCGACGCCGACCCCGGTGCCGCCCCCGGCACCGTCCTCGTCAACGCTCCCGGCGGAGCGGCCCGCGTACACGCTGGCCCAGCCCCCGGCCGCGATCGGCCCGGTGACCTCCCAGCGCCCCACGCGCCGGCCCGGCGGCAGCGGGTGCACGCTCAGGCACCGGCGGGGCCGACCGGGCCGCGCGGCGGCAGCAGCGCCAGGTGCTCCTCGCGCACCAGCCCGAACCGCAGCGCGATCGCCACGATCGCCTCCCGCTTGCCGTTGCGCCGCCCGCCCCGCTCCTCCGCCGGGGCGGCGATGCGCATCTTCTCCTCGGCCAGGTAATCGATGTGCGAACTGACCGCCCGCGCCGTCAGCCGCGCGCACGCCCGATGACCGGCCAGCCGCTCCACGATCCGCGGCGTCGTCGGCACCTCCAGCGGCGACTCGTCACGCAGCCGCGGCTCGCACAGCGCCACCAGCACCAGGAAGTACGTCGCCGTCTCGTCCAGCGAGTACGCCGTGACCGTCCGGGTGCCCCGCAGGGCGTCGCCGCCCAGCCCGTCCGGATCCAGGTAGACGTGATCGGGGGCGAACACCTGGAAGGCCAGCGTCCCGCCGCCGTGCGTCGGCAGCACCACGCGCGAGAACTCGAACGGGATCGGCGCCCCCGCCCGCCGCGGCGGCACCCGCAGGTACTCCCCGGCCCCCTCCGGGTTCTCCACCAGGTAACTCTGGCTCGCACTGAGGTTGCTCAGCTGCCAGTGGTCCTCCGTCACCCGGATCTCCCCGGCCAGCCGCGACACCGCCGCGTCCGCCAGCGGCAGCTCCACCGGCACCGCCGCCGAACCCCGCCCGAACCGCGCCACCTGACCGGGCCCCAGCCGCAGCGTCACCGCCCCGGCACTGCCGTCGCCCGCAGGCGGCAGATACACGACGACCCCGCTCATGCGCCCGCCTCGCTGCGCCCTGCGGTCGCTTCGCGAAACACGCACCCATCAGTGGTTCGCTCGCTGCGCTCGCTCACGGTCGCGCCCCCCTTCATCGCACCTCAGGGCGACGGTACACAATGTGCCGGGGCGATTGCGAAGCGTGTGCCGATCCTCACGAACCGCTGCTCCCACCGCCGCCGTCGCCGAGGCTGGTGAGGTCGGCCCCGTCGTTACGCGAACCGCGCCGGCGCCGCTTGGCCGCCGAGCGCACCACCTCGCCCGCCCCCAGCGTCACCGCCGCCACCGCCCGCACCCACCCCGGCCCGCCGCGCTGCGCCCACACGACGCACGCGCACCCGCCGACGACGAGCAGCAGGACGAGAACCAGCACCACACCGACCATGCTCCGCACCTCTTCTTCGTGTTCGTATACCGCCGGTGATCTTCCCAGATCCCCCGATACGCGAACGAAACACTCGCTACCGGAATCTGATCTCACCGATGAACCGGTGAAACCCGTTTCGGGGCGGACCTTGACGTTCCGTTCCTGCAGTGCCACCCATGCCAACGACGTCAGCCACCCCCCGAAGGTTCACCCGCCGGTTCTCTGCTGCCGGAGCCCTCCTGCCGAGCGCGGCCACGGCGGCCGTCCTGCTGCCGGCTGCCGCCGTCCGCTTCCCCCGAACACCCCGGACCCCGGGGCGACCTGGACGCACGGCGGCGCGGTGAACGGGAGCGTCGGGCGGCTCTTCTTCACTTTCACCCGGGCGACAGCGCCCGCCGCCTCTGCGCCCGGGCCCAGGCGCAGCCGCTCTGACCGCCGCGCCCGGTGGGTCAGTGCAGGAGGGCGTGCAGCAGCCGTACGTAGCGGCTCCAGCGGGCCGGGCGGGCCACCGTGCCCGAACAGGCCAGTTCGGCGCGGTCCAGGCTGTCCTCCAGGCAGGCGTCGTGGAGCGGGCGGAAGACGAGCGGCCAGGTGAGGCGCGCCGGGCCGCGGGCGGCCATGGCGAGGGTGTGGCGCAGCAGCGTGTGCTCCTCGTCGACGGCCAGGGCGGTGAATTCGTGGAATCCGTGGAAGCCGCGCGGCCCGCTGAAGGTGAAGCGCACCCATTGCGAGGGGACGTGGGCGGCGACGGTGTAGCGGACCGGGCCGTGCCCGCCGACCGCCCCGGCCGCCAGGGGGCGGTCGAACTCCATCGACGGCCAACTGCCCTGCGGCCACAGCCTGTCGTCGCTGCTCGCCAGGGTGTCGATCAGCGCTCCCACCTCGCTTCGCTGCGCGGCCAGCAGGCGCTCGTGCACGTTGTAGACACCCATCGCGGTCTCCCCGGGTTCTTTTTAGAGGGCAATCTCTAATATTGTGGAGGGTACTCTCCACTTCATGGCGAGACCACCCCGCTTCGATGCGAACCAGCTGCTCGACGCCGCCGTGCGGCTGGCCGCCGCCGGGGGACCGGCCGCGGTGACGATGTCCGCGGTCGCCACGGAGGTGGGCGCCCCGAGCGGCTCGGTGTACCACCGGTTCGCCGGACGCTCCGCGCTGCTCGCCGAGGCGTGGCTGCGGACGGTGGAGGGCTTCCAGGACGGCTACTTCAAGGTCCTCGAAGCGAGTGGCGGCGACGCACGGCGGGCGGGCTGCGCGGCGGCGCGCCACGTCGTCGCCTGGAGCCGCGCCCACCCCGAGGAGGCCGCTCTCCTCCTCTACGGCGCCGAGGACTTCGGGCGCGCCGACTGGTCGGACGAGCACCGCCGGCGGGCGGACGACGGCAACCGCCGCGTGCGCGCCTCTCTCGCCGAGCTCGCCACCGCCCTGGGCGCCGAGGGCCCGCAGGCCGCCGAGCGGGTGGCCCTCGCCGTGGTCGACCTGCCCCTGTCCCTGGTCCGCCGCCACCTCCGCTCCGGCGACCCCCTCCCCGCCCACGCCGAAGACCTCGCCGAACAGTGCACCGCCGCCCTCCTGGGCCCGGCCGCCTGAGGACCGCCCCCATGGCCGCCCAGCCCGGACGGCGGGGCGGTGAGCGAAAAGTCGGCGGGCCCGACTTCTGGTGCGGGGCCCGGCCGCCCCATGCATGGGGCGGCCGGGCCGGGCGGAGGTCAGGCCACGGGGTTGCCGGGGTCGTCCAGCCAGACGGACTGCGCACCGTCCACGGCGATGGTCACGCCGAACCGGCACAGGTCGGGCTTGCCCTCCTCCAGCCACCACAGGCGGGCTCTCGTGATTTCGTCCCACAGCCGGCGGGGGCCGGACTGGTGGGCGGCGTCCTCGGTGTCCCATGCGGCGTAGCGGACGGATGCCCACGATCGCGCACCGTCCGAGAGCTGCATGCGGTAGGTGCCGTCGGGGTCGGCGCCGTCCCAGACGTGTTCGTACCGGATGCCCGGCACCCGAAGGCCGATGGCGAATGCGGCGTTCACGTCCTCCAGGGCCAGCTCCGGGTCCATCGTGGAAGGCCCTTTGCGGCCCGGCACGTCCGCTGGCTCGATCACGGCGTGCGGGCGCTGTGCCCGCATCCACATGAAGGAGACGTTGCCGACGAACCGGCCGTGCGAGGCCCCGCCCGGCCGGCCGACCACCAGACGCAGCAGTCCGGCATTGGCGTACGGGGTGCCCCACGGGGTGACGATCACGCCACCGGGCCGGGTCTGTTCGATCCAGGCGGAGGGCACCCGGCGGACGGCTGCCGTCGAGTGGACGCGGTCGTAGGGGGCAGCGTAGGACCATCCCGCCAGCCCGTCGCCGACGACCCGCCGGGGCGCGAATCCGGCGGCGCCGAGTCTCAGCGCCGCCTCGGCGGCGATGGCCGGGTCGACTTCGACCGTGGTCACCCGGTCGTCGCCAAGCAAGCTGCACAGCAAGGCGCTTGTCCAGCCGGTTCCGGTGCCGACATCGAGCACGTTGTGGCCGTCCCGCACGTCCAGGTGGCGGAGCATGGCCGCGGCGAGGGACGGCATGGACGCCGACGACGTGGCGATGCCCGGCCCGTTCTCGTGTCCGTCGTCGACCTGAGTGACGACCACGCCGTCGGCATTCACCAGCGACCACCAGGCGTCCGGGGCGTCGGCCTTGATGATCCGCCGACAGCCGGTCGGTGCGTCCTCGTCCGGGGTCCACACGGCGTCCGGAACGAAGGCAGAGCGCGGGGCACGCTCGAACGCGCCCCGCCACTCCTCGCCCAGCGCGCCGGCCTCGGTCAGGTCGGCCAGCAACTGCGCGTACTTGTCCATCAGTTGGCGCTCACTTCTTCGGGGAGCCGGGCTTGCTTCTTGACGTCTCATCAGGTCTGCGGAACGGTGGGCGCAAGATGTGGCAACCGGCTTGGTATGGGAGGCACCGTGGACCTTCAGTTCGTCGGGATCGACCCGAACACGGAGCACGAGGGATCGCCGACCGTGTGGGTGGACCGCGACGCGGGGGAGATCGTCGTCCAGGGCTGGAAGCCGGACGACGCGATGCTCGCCGCGATCGGCACCACCGAGTGGACCGCCGGACACGGTAGCGGAATCCCGGCGACGGAGGCCGTGGTCCGCATCCCCACCCGGATGATCCCGATGCTGAGGAAGGCCTGCGATGACGCCGAACGTGCCGAGCTTCGCTGAACTACTGCAGGGCGCCCAGCGCTCCGCCGTGCACCTGGAGATGCGCGACACCTACGCCGGCCAGGACAGCGGCGGCTTCGCCGAGTACCTGCGCAGCGGGTACGCGAACACCGACACCACCTCCCCGCACTGGTCGCGCTGGCGCGCCATGGTGACCGAGGCCACCGACCGGGACGTGGCGCTGCGCCGGGCACGCATCGTCTCGGAGCCGGTCACCGACTACATCCGCTACGAGCACGCCCTGACCGTGGCCAACGTGGATCTGGGCGAGGAGGTCCGGTGGCTGTCCCGCAGGCAGGCCTGCGAGATCGCGCTGCCGGGCAGCGACTTCTGGCTGTTCGACCAGGCACGGGTGTTGTTCAACCACTTCACCGGCGACGGCGCATGGGCCGAGCCGCGCCTGACCTACACCGAGGAACCGGCCGTGGTGAGGCTCTGCTCCACCGCCTTCGAGGCGGTCTGGGAGCGCGGCGTCCCACACGAGAAGTACACCGTCTGACCCTCGCTCCGGACCGCCCGCGGATGTACTCCTCCCCCTCCTCCAGTGCCGAAGCCGCCCGGCGGGCCGTCGCCGCGCGGCTGCGCGACCTGATGCTGGACGCCGGCCTCAACGGGCAGCGACTCGCCGCCCGCTGCGGCTGGCACGAGTCCAAGACCTCCCGCATCCTCAACGCCAGAAAAGCCCCCTCCGAGGACGACATCCGCGCCTGGTGCGCCGCGTGCGGCGCCGACGACCAGGTCCCGGACCTGATCGCCACCGCCCGTGCCGTCGACTCGATGTACATGGAATGGCGACGACTGCACCGCAGCGGCCTTGCCCGCACCCAGCAGCAGAGCCTCGACCGGTACGCCAGGACCGCACTGCTGCGCGTCTACGCCTCCAACGTCATCCCGGGCTTCCTCCAGGCCCCGGCCTACGCCACCGCGCTGTTGAACGGCATCACCCGGTTCAAGGGCTACGCCGACGACGTCACCGAGGCGGTCGCCGCCAGAGTCGCTCGCAGCCGCTTCCTGTACGAGGGCGGCCACCGCTTCGTGGTCGTCCTGGAGGAAGCCGTCCTGCGCCACCGGATCGGCGATCCTGCCGCGATGGCCGGCCAACTGCGCCACCTGATCACCTTGATGCCATTGCCCTCGCTGAGCCTGGGCATCATTCCGTTCGGAGCCGAGCGTGCAGTGTGGCCGCTTGAGGCCTTCTACCTCTTCGACGCCTCAAGCTGCTCGGTGGAGACGCTCACGGCGGAGATCAGCGTCACTCAGCCCCGCGAACTCGCCGACTACGCGAAGGCGTTCACCGAGCTGTCGCAGATGGCCGCGCACGGGGACGCCGCCCGGCGCCTGATCGCCGATGCCATCGGCGTCCTCGGATGAAGGTGCGCAAGAATCCGCAAGTGCGTTGAGTGATCGCGACGTTACTCCCTAACGTCGTGGGTGCCGCTCTGCGGAAGGAACCGGGGCACTCGCCCTGAGGGCCCGCAGAGCGGCGGCCACCCCTTGGAGAGGAGCCGGTGATGGAGACGGTCGCACTTGATGGCGGAGGGCACGGCGGCGGCGGTGGCGGGGACGGCGGCGACGGGCACCCTGGGACGCCCTGGACGCCGCCGACCGACCCGCCGTCCCCCGACGGCAGCACACCGCCCGGCGACGGAGGACACAAGAAGTGACGCTCGCACCCGAGCAGGAGGGCCGCCCCGCGCCAGGGCGGTCCTTCCCCATCGCCGACGCGTGGGCGACGGCCTTCGACGCCGTCCCGCGCTCGCTGTTCCTGCCGGACCTGATCTGGGCCCACGACATGGCCACCGGGAAGAGCCGGCCCCTCGACCGCACCGAGGACGAACGAGGCTGGTCGGCGGCCGCCGCCGCGGACATTCCGATCGTCACCCAATGGGACGACGGCGCTCACGCCGGCCGGAAACCCGGCACGGTGCCGACCAGCTCCGCCTCGATGCCGTCGCTCGTCGCCTCGATGCTGGACGACCTCCAGGCCGAGCCGGGGATGCGGGTGATGGAGCAGGGCACCGGCACCGGATGGAACAGCGCATTGCTCGCCCACCGGCTCGGCGACGCGAACGTGACCACCGTCGAGATCGACCCGCTCGTGTCCGCCCAGGCCCGTGCCGCCCTGCACACCGCCGGCTACCAGCCGCAGGTCGTCTGCGGGGACGGCGCGCTCGGCCACCAGGCCGGCGCCCCGTACGACCGGATCACCGCCACCTTCGGGCTGCGCGAGATCCCCCAGGCGTGGATCGAGCAGACCCGCCCCGGCGGGCTGATCCTGGCGCCCTTCGGCACCCACTACTCCAACGCCGACGCCTTGGCCCGCCTCACCGTCCACGGCGACGGCACCGCGAGCGGCCCGTTCCTCCAGCCCGTGGAGTTCATGAAGATGCGCTCCCAGCGCCTGCGATGGCCGGACAACCCCGCAGACGGCGGCACCGTCGCCGAACACACCACCGCCGCCGCCCTCCCGTCGCACAGAAAGTTCGACCCGTTTCCGCTGGCCGCCGGGCTGCGCCTGCGCGACGTGACGCACGCGATCCAGCCGCACCAGGACGGTGCCCGCACCCTGTGGCTCTACTCCCTTACGACCCCGGCCTGGGCCGCAGCGACGTTCCGCGACGGTGAGAGCGTTCACCTGGTCCGCCAGTACGGCGGGCGCCGCCTGTGGGAGGATTTCGAGCGGGCCCTCATCTGGTGGCACGACACGGGCGAGCCCGGAGTCGAGCGTCTCGGACTCACCGTCACCCCGGACGGCTGGCACGCCTGGCTCGACGACCCCGCTCAGACGATCTGACCCCAACTCGGCCCTGCCGCCCCAGGGCTGGGGCGGCAGGGCCGAGAGTGAGAAGTCGGCGGGGCCGACTTTTGGCGCAGGGCCCTGCCGCCCCAGGCGTGGGGCGGCGGGGCGGGGAGCGGTGGTTGTTACCGGGTGTCGAACTCGCCGGTGCGGATGGCGGTGATGAAGGACTGCCAGGCGGCGGTGGGGAAGATGAGGGCGGGGCCGCTCGGGTCCTTGGAGTCGCGGACGGGCATGACGCCGGTGAAGCCGGGGGCCACCTCGATGCACTCACCGCCGCCGCCGCTGTAGGTGCTCTTGCGCCAGTGAACACTTGATAGGTCAGGGTGCACTTTCGAAGTCCTTCCGTACTGCGCGGATCAGCTCCAGCGACGCGGCCAGGGGCAGCGCTTCAACCTGGAGTCGATCGTAGTCCTTGGCCCAGCCGGCGAGCGTCTCCGGATTGCGTTCCAGGATGCCGCGTTGGTGGGTCTCGGAGTAGCCGAGCAGAGAGCGGTTGGGCATCGTCAGCAGAGTCACCGGGTGGGCGAAAGGGCGGTTCTCGCCGAGGCTGATCGGTGCGACCTGGATGGTCATGCTGGGCTGCTCGGTGAGGCGTTCGAGGTGCGCGAGCTGGCCGATCATTACGGATCGTCCGCCGATCGGCCGCCTCAGGCTCCACTCGTCCAGCACGGCGTGGATGTGGGGAGGAGAGGGGCGTTCGAGCTTGGCCTGCCGGGCGAGCAGGAACTTCACGCGCTCGTCAGCGTGTTGCTGGGTGACGGCACCGCGCCTGACGAAGGCCTGCTCGTAGGCGGCTGCGTACTTCGCGGTCTGAAGAAGTCCAGAGATGACGCCGATCTGGAAGAGCCGGATCGCGACGGCTTCGGCTTCCTTGTCGGCGTACTCGGGGAATCCCTCTATCAGGATGCTGTGTTCGAGCTGGTCTAGCATCAGCGCAAGGGTGCCGCCGGTGTCCAGGTACGCGTCGGCGACCTCCACGAACTTGCGGCTGGGCGCGCGGACGCCGCGCTCGATGCTGGAGATGTACGCGCCGGAGTAAGAGATCGCGGTCCCGAGCTGGGTCTGGAGCAGCTTGCGTGCCTCACGGAAGCGACGCAGCTGGATCCCGAGCGATGCGTACGGGGACGATGTGGGGTCAAGCCTCTTGCGGTTCACGGTGTTTCCCAACTGAACCAACTTGAACTGGCGACTACAGATGCTTCCCCACGCAAGGGGCGATCCGCAACCCTTTTCTCGACAGAGCGTAAATGCTTGATTGCGAAGGGTGTTCTCATGGTGTCGTCCAGACTTCACGGGTACGGGGTGCGGTGGGACCCGGAGGGGCGCTGCTACCGGGTGCGGAACGAGGTCACGGGGGAGTGGCTGCGCTGCGGCTCGACCGGTGAGCTGGCCTCCTTCCACTCGTTCTGTGCCGCGTTCTCGGCGTGGCGGGTGTTCGAGGTGCACCGTAGGACCGGTGTGTGATGGCCTCGATGCTCGACCGGGCGACTGCCGAGCAGCGGCGTGAAGCCGCCCTCGCCGCCGACGACTTGGCGGCGGTCCTTGCCCTGGGTGGGGCCAAACTCCCCTCCCTCGAAGTGGACTGGGACTTCGGGCGCCGTACCGGGTGCTACCTGGTCTCCCTCGGTGCCGCCCGCACCTCCGATGTCGTCCGGATCGTCGAACTGCTCCGCAAGGGGCTGCACTTCGAGCGCCTCGCCGCCGATGACGACTGAACTCGCCGTCCGCCTGGCCTGGCTGCTCGGCTTCGCTGCCCTGATCAACTGGTGTTTCTGGAACAGGAAGTAGCACCCCCCCATGCGCGACCCCCGCCTCCTCGCCAAGCCTCCCGTCTGCCGGCTCGGCTGCCTCGCCCTCGTCCGCAACCCCCGCGGCGACGTCCTCCTCGTCGACCCCGACTACATGGACGGGCTCATCCTCCCGGGCGGATCCGCCCGCCCCAACGAGCCCCCGCACGAGGCCGCCGCCCGCCACCTCCTCGCCCAGACCGGCCTCTCCCGGCGCCTCACCGACGTGCTGGCCGTCGACTACACGCCCGCCGACCGCTACCTGGAGCGCCTCAACCTCGTCTTCGACGGCGGCACCACCACCCAGGAGCTCACCGTCCCGCCGCAGAAGCGCAGCGGACTGCTCGGCGCCCGCTTCGTCCCCGTCCAGCAGCTCGGCCAGGTGATGGCCCCCGCCCAGGCCGCCCGCCTCGCCGAAGCGCTCACCGGCCACGCCGTCCCCCTCCTCCTCCACGGCCAGCGCGCCGCCTGATCCCCGCCCGCGCAGGAGGCGGGGCCGGGCAGCCCGGCGATAGGTAGTTGTTCGACATATAAAGAGCAATGGCTTATGTTCGTGACGTGGACGTGGGGGGGGGGGGGCCCCCCGCCCCCCCCCCCCCCCACCCCCCGGCCCCCGCACCAGGGGGGGCGCCCGCCCACCCCCCCCCCCCCCCCCCCCCCCCCCCCCCCCCCCCCCAACCCCCCCCCCCCCC
>NZ_JBHYWI010000037.1:0-41619 GCF_042751525.1 Kitasatospora sp. NPDC059408 | reverse complement strand
GGGGGGGGGCCCGCCGGGTTTTTGTTTTTGTAAAAAATTATAAATCGATTTTTTTTTTTTTGGTTGGGGGGCGGGGGGGGGCCCCCCCCGCGGGCCCCCCCACCGCCGATTCCCGTGTTCCCGTTCCGTGAGAGGAGCGCAGTGCACCGTCACGCCCGCACGCCCCGGACGCTCGGCGCCGGCATAGCCGCCGCCCTGAGCCTGGCCGCCCTGGCCGCCTACGCCGCCCCGACCGCCACCGCCGACACCGCGCCCGCCCAGGCCCCCGGCGACCCCGTCCCCGGCGTCGTCGCCGGCCAGGACACCGCCGCCCCGCAGCTGGTCACCGGCCTCGCCGACCCCGCCCCCGGCAACCCGGCCGACGCCGCCCGCGCCCACCTGGCCGCCCACCGCGACCGCTACCAGGTCGACCCCGCCCAGCTCGCCGAGGCCGGCACCGAGAGCGCTCCCGACGGCCGCCGCACCGTCCGCTTCCAGCAGAACGAGGGCGGCGTCCCGGTCCTCGGCGCCCAGTACCTCGTCCACCTCGCCGGCGACGGCGCCGCCCAGCACGTCGAATCGGCGGGCGGCAAGTACTTCACCGGCCTCACCGCCCCCACCACACCCACCGTCCCGGACGACCTGCTGCGCACCGCCGCGCTCGGCGCCCTGCCCGACGCCGCCCGCGCCAAGGCCACCGCCGACGACGCCGGCCTGGTGATCCTGCCCGACGGCGCCGGCCGCCTGACCCGCCACTACACCGTGCGCGGCGCCGGCGCCGACGGCACCCCGCTCACGCGCGACGTCTACGTCGACGCCACCGCCGGCGTCGTCGCCCTCGCCCACGACGCCCGCACCCCGTCCACGGCCACCGCCGCCGCCCGGCCCGAGGCCGTCGCGCCCAACGCGGCCGCCCCCGACCCGGCCCCGGCCACCGTCACCCCCGCCACCGGCACCGCCCCCGACGTCCACGGCAAGAGCGCGAACGTCAACATCGGCAAACTCCCCGACGGCACCTACCAGTTCACCGACCTCACCCGCCCCGCCGCGATCACCACCTACGACGCGGCCGGCCGCGACGTCGGCGACTTCGGCACCATCCCCGCCGACGCCCGCCCCGCGAGCTCCCCGACCCCCGACTTCCCGGCCGCCACCGGCACCGACGGCGCCACCGACGCGCACCTCAACGCCGGGATCGTCTACGACTTCTACCGCGACCGCCTGGGCCGCCTCGGCCTGGACGGCAAGAACGGCCCGATCGTCTCCGTCGTCGACGTCACCGCCGGCGGCCGTCCCTACCCCAACGCCTACTGGGACGGCAGCAAGATGATCTACGGCAGCGGCAACGACACGTACTACCCGTTCTCCGCCGCCCTCGACGTCTCCGCCCACGAGATGACCCACGGCGTCATCGCCAACAGCGCCAACTTCGCCTACCTCGGCCAGTCCGGCGCCATGGACGAGGGCCTCGCCGACTACTTCGGCAACGCCATCGAGGTCACCACCCGCGGCATCGCGATGAACGACCCCAGGGCCGCGCTGCTCGGCGAGGACCTGTGCCGCACCGGCACCCCGCAGGCCTGCGCCACCCGCCACCTCGACGACCACCACACCACCGTCGACGACTACGTCGGCGCCTCCCTGGCCTCCGACAACGGCGGCGTGCACCTCAACTCCACCATCTTCAGCGGCGCCCTGTGGGACATCCGCCGCACCCTCGACCCGCTCACCGCCGACCGCGTCGTCTACCGCGCGCTCACCGAGTACATGACCCCGCTCGACGACTTCGTCGCCGGCCGCAACGCCGTCCTGGCCGCCGGCCGCGCCGACGGCCTGACCCGCGCCCAACTGCGCACCGTCGCCGCCGCGTTCGACGCCCACGGCATCAAGGCCGGCTGGCAGCACCGGCTCGGCCTGGACAGCCGCACCCTGCTGCGCGACATCACCTCCACCATGGCCGCCCCGGTGGCCGCCGACGGCCACTGGGTGATGCTGGGCAACACCGACGCCACCCGCAGGACCACCGCCCTGTACACCGGCACCGTCACCGGCGGCGGCACCCCCGTGCGCCTGAGCCCGGACGACGGCCGCTACCACAGCTGGGCCGCCACCGACGGCACGAGCGCGGCGTGGCTGGCGGTCGGCAAGGACGCCCAGGGCGTCTTCGGTTTCGAGGTGCTGGCCGCGCCGCTGTCCGGCGCAGGACCGGTGCGCAGCGTCTACCGCTCCACCAACCAGCAGCCCGGCAACATCCGGACGGCCGGCGGCGACGTCGCCTTCACGCTCCGGGACTTCGCCACCGACACCACCCGGATCCACGTCGTCCACGCCGACGGCTCCCCGGAGACCGTGATCCCGCTGCCCGCCGGCCACCACGCCTCCGGCCTCGACCTGCGCGACGGCGTCCTCGCCTGGTCGGAGGACTGGACGTCCGGCCAGGACTACGTCACCGCGCCGACCGCCTACTCCCTGGCCGAGGGCAAGGTCACCGCCCAGTACGTGCCCGCCGACCCGAAGAACCTGGCCGACTCCGTCCACCTGGCCGGCGGACGCGTGCTGTGGGTCCAGAGCCCCGCCGCCGGGCGCGCCACGATCCGCTCCGGCGCCCTGGACGGCTCCGGCGTCACCGACCTCCTGCCGGCCGCCTCCACGGCCCCCGAGCCGGCCACCCTGACCGTCTCCGACCGCGCGGTCACCTACGTCTCGCGCACCGGACGGGTCACCGACAACTGGACCAACGCGCAGACGGCCAAGCTGTGGCAGCTCCCGCTCACCGGCGGCACCCCCGAGCGCGTCTCCTGCGACCGCGGCTCCCAGGACGCGCCCGCCGCCGACCGCGGCACCCGCGTCGTGTGGCTCGACGCCACCGCCGGGCGCACCGACCTCGTCACCCGCGAGCGCCCCGCCGGCGCTCAGTGCGCCAGCGAGTCCGCGCCCCGGTAACCCTCCGGGACCCCGTCGGCGAAGATGGCGTCGGCGTCCATGTGGCGGGTGCGCAGCGGGAGGATCTCCCGGTACGCGGGGGAGTCGTACCACGCGCGCACCCGCTCCCGGTCGGGGAACTCGATGACGATGACGTCGGTCCCCCAACTCCCCTCGACCACCTCGACGTTCCCGCCGTGCACCACGAACCGGCCCCCGAACGGCTCCAGGGTGGCGTCGATGCGCTCCAGGTACTCCACGATGTCGGGCCCGAACTCCACCGACCTGACCTGGGCGATCGCGAACGCGCTCATGAATTCCTCCTCGGCCTACCGCTGTTGTCGTCTGCTGTTCCGCGCTGACGTCGACGACGGTAGGCCGTGGCGTACCGTGCCCGAATCCGTCACGCATAGGTAGGGCGACCGGTCATGGCCCCCGTCGTCGGGACACCCGAGGCCCCGCCGGGACGCCCCGCGGAGCCCGCGCGGCACGTCGGGTTCGGCCCCGGTTCACCCGAGGTTGCCGATGTGGCGCTTTGGTGTCGATTTGCGCTTTGACGTGCAGGGATGGAGTCGATACCGTCCGGTTGATCATCTTCACGGCCGGCTCTGGGGGGCGTTGGCGTCTCCCCCGGCGTGTCCTTCCTCGGGAGAGTTCGTGCAGCGCAGATTGCGAAGAATGGCCTGGCCCGTGGGCCTGGCAGTGGCGATACCGGTGGTGGCCGGGTCGGTTCCGGCGGTGACGGCATCGGCTGCGGATGCCGTCGCACCGGCGGTGGTGGAGGACTACTCCTACCCGGGCGCCGCGAAGGTCCTGGCGGACCACAACATCACCCTCAAGGCGGGCGACGGGCACATCGTGCTCGCCGACTGCGCCTCGGGCCCGGGCCTGGTGGAGCTGTACAGCCGCTCCGCGAACCCGAGCCAGGTCTGCTTCAAGATCACCGGGCGGACGGGGTACCTGTCGCTGGAGATCCCGCAGATCTACAACATCAAGGGCGACGACCACGCGATCAAGGCCACGCTGAACACCGCGGGCACGGTCACCAGCGTCGACGTCAACAAGAACGCCTGGACCCCGGTCGGCGAGGGCGGCACCAGCGGCTCGACCACGCTGCTGGAGCTCAACGCCACCGACGGCCCCGCCGCGACGGCCCCCGCCGGCGCCTACCCCGCGGTCGGCGCCCTGACGATCGGCCAGCCCGGGCGCCCCGGATCGCGCGCCTGCACCACGACCCTGGTCGACCCGCAGTGGGTGCTCACCGCGGCCGCGTGCTTCGGCGACAAGCCCGCCGCCGGCGCGCCTGCGGCCCAGAGCAGCGTGACGATCGGCGGCCGCACCATCCCGGTCGTCGAGATCGCCCCGCGCACCGACCGCGACCTGGTGATGGCCCGCCTCGGCGCGCCGGTCTACGACATCACCCCGGTCGCCGTCTCCGCCACCGCGCCCGCCACCGGCGAGGACCTCACCGTCGCCGGCTACGGCCGCACCGCGACCACCTGGGTCCCCGCCGCGCCGCACACCGCCGCGCTCACGGCCGCCGCCGTCAGCGCCGGCGCAGTCGACCTCACGGCCAAGACCGCCGCCGACACCGTCTGCAAGGGCGACTCCGGCGCCCCGGCGCTGCGCGCCAAGAACGGCGGCTTCGAGCTCGCCGCCGTCACCAGCCTCGCCTGGCAGGGCGGCTGCCTCGGCGAGACCGAGACCCGCACCGGCGCCTCCGAGGCCCGCGTCGACGACCTCGCCTCCTGGGTGACGGCCACCGCCGCGTCCTCCGGCACGCTGATCAAGCCCGGCACCAAGCTGACCGCCGGCCAGTCGATCACCGGCCCCGGCCTCAAGCTGACGATGCGCGCCGACGGCGACCTCGTCCTGACCCACCGCCAGGCCGACGGCGGCGTCCTGTGGGACACCGCCACCGGTGGCAACAACGGCGCCTGGGCCTACATGCAGCCCGACGGCAACTTCGTCGTCTACAAGGCCGACGGCAACCCGGCGGCCGGCACCGGCGGCCTGTGGGCCACCGGCACCTACTTCAACAACGGCGCCTACCTGAAGCTGCAGAACGACGGCAACTTCGTCCTCTACAAGGGCAACGGCGGTGAGGGCGCCGGCGGTGCCCTGTGGTCCACCAGCACCTTCCGCGGCGACGCCACGATCAACGGCAACACCCGCATCTCGGCCGGCCAGTGGCGCGAGGGCCCCGCCTCCGTCCTGGAGGTCCAGAAGGACGGCAACGTCGTCCTCTACCGCCGCAGCGACGGCGCGGCCCTGTGGGCCAGCGGCACCGCGAACAACCCGGGCGCCTGGGCGTTCATGCAGACCGACGGCAACTTCGTGGTCTACAAGGCCGACGGCAACCCGGCGGCCGGCACCGGCGGCCTGTGGGCCAGCGGCACCTACATGTTCGGCGGCAGCCACCTCAAGCTCCAGGACGACGGCAAGCTCGTCATGTTCAAGAGCGGTGACGAGACCCTCGCCACCACCGTCTGGAGCAACGCCACCCTGCGCCCGATCAGCCAGCTCAACCCGGGCTACCGCCTGAACGCCAAGACCACCTGGCTGGAGATGCAGTGGGACGGCAACCTCGTCCTGCACCGCAACAGCGACGGCGCCGCCCTGTGGCAGAGCAACACCAGCGGCTGGGGCAACTTCCTGAAGATCCAGCAGGACGGCAACGCCGTGGTCTACAAGCTCGACGGCACCACCGCCCTGTGGAACTCCGGCACCTTCTGGTCCGGCGGCTCCTACCTGAAGCTCCAGGACGACGGCAACCTCGTCGTCTACAAGGCCGACGGCGGCGAGGGCATCGGCGGCGCCATCTGGAGCAGCAACACCTTCGTGAAGTAGTGCGGTAGTACCGGGCCCCGTTCCTCCCGCTCCGGCCGGGGGAGCGGGGCCCTCTTTTTCCTTCCGACTCAGCCCGGCAGGCGCATCAGCCCAGCAGGCGCAGCCTCGTGGCGGCGATGCCGACGCGCACGGTCTGGCCCCACGTGAGGCCGAGGGCGTCCGACTCGATGCCGTCGCCGAAGGCCACCAGGTGCTCGGACTCCACCGTCAGCGCCAGCCGCCGCCCGCCGTCCAGCAGTCCGTGGACCCGGCTGGTGCCGGTGGCCGGGGACGGCCAGGCCTCCCGGACGAACCAGGCCAGCACCGGGGCACCGGGCTCGGGCAGGGCCAGCGGCGCGCCGCGCTCCAGCCACGCCGAGCGGCACCAGCCGGTGGCGCCCGTCCCGGTGCCCACCAGGACGCCTGACGACGCCTGCGCCTCGGCGGCGTCCCCGGCGCTCCCGGCGCCCTCGGCGTCCCCGGCGCCCCCGACCGCCAGGCGGTAGCGGGCCGTCTGGTGGCCCGGCTGGCCGACGTACACCTCGTTGAGCGCGAGCAACCGCTGGCCGTCGTCCGCGACCGCCTCGACCATCGTCCGCTCCTCCACCGCCCCGCCCCCGCCCGGCACCGCCCGCAGCAGCGGCCCCAGCACCCGGGCGCGGTGGCGCACCAGCACCCCCGGATTGCGCCCCGGATCGGCGTCCACGCCGATCACCGGCTGCCCGGCCAGGTACTTCGCGGCGTTCGCCACCAGCCCGTCCTGGCCGACCACGACCACCACGTCCCCCGGCTCGAACAGGAACCGCGGCAGGTCCGCCCGCTCCACCCGGGTGCGCCGCCACTCCAGCGGCACGGCCGCCGCCGCCTCGGCCAGCGCAGCGCCCTGGCGCAGGTGGCGCTCCTCGACCTCCTCGGCCGAGCGGCCCCGGGAGGCCAGGAAGAACGCCGCCTGCCCGGGCGTGCCGTGCCGGGCCACCAACTCCTCGTACTCGGTGCGCCGGTGCACCAGCACCACGCGCGGGGCGAGCGTCACCGGTCCACCCCCGTCGTGGCTGCCTCGGCCGTGTCCGACCCCGTCGCGTCCGTCCGCGCCGTGTTCGCCCTGGCCGTGGCAGCCCCCGCCGCGTCCGCCCCCACCGCGTCCGCCCCCGCCGGGCCGGCCCCGCCTGGGCCACCGCCGCCGGGTGCGCCCGGCCGGGCGGGCGGCGCGTCCGGGGTGGCCGGCGCGCCCGGAACGGGCGTCATCGCTGCGCCCCCGCGGCTCCCGGGGCCCCCGCGCCCAGGCGGGCCAGCAGTCCGGTCAGCACGTCCGGGGTGAGCGTCACGCTGTCGATGCGCGGCAGGTGCTCGGCCAGCCGCATCAGCGCCAGCGCCCGCAGCACCGCCGGGTCCGCCTGCTGGTGGGCGCCCAGCCACGCGGCCTCCGCGGCCGCCCGGGCCTCGCCCAGTCCGCGCGCGGCCTCGGCCTCGGCGGTGGCCAGGCGGGTGCGGCGCAGCGCCTCGGCGTCGGTGCGCACCCGGTCGGCGGCCGCCTCCTCCTCGGCCTCCAGGCGCCGGTTGGCGCCCTGCCGGGCGAGCAGTTGCTCCTCGCGGCGGGCGAGTTCGATGCGGTTGGCCAGCTCGTTCTCGGCGATGCCGCGCTCGTGCTCGACGGCCACCGCGCGGCGCTCGAAGGTGGCCCGGTCGGCCTCCTGTTGGACGAGTTCGCGGGCCGGGGTGCGCAGCGCCCGCTCGACCTCGGGTTCGGGCCGCAGCGCCACGACGCGTACGGCGATGACGGCCAGTCCGGTCTCGGTCAGGCGCGGTTCGCCGGCCAGTCCGTGCGCCATGCGCTCGCGCACCGCGTCGACGCCGTCGGCGAGGGCGGCGGCGAGCGGGGTGCGGGCGAGCAGGCCGAGGGCGTGCTGCTGGGCGGTCTCGGTGAGCAGGGTGGCCAGCTGGTCCAGGGGCGCGGCCCGCCAGGCGCCGGTGTCGGGGTCGATGCCGAAGTCGACGCGGGTGGCGGCGGTGGCGGGTTCGGCGATCCGGTAGGTGAGGGTGGCCTGGACGGTGACGTCCTGGAAGTCGGCGGTGCGGGCGTGGAACAGCATGGCGAGCTCGCGGTCGTCGACCGGGACCTCGGAGATCGCGGCGGTCAGCGGCCGGAACCAGAACGCCAGGCCCGTGCCGTCGTGCGCGACCTTGCCGCGGCGCAGGTGGCGGATGTGCGCGGTGGGAACGGCGCGCAGGTGGCGCATGCCGAAGCGCCTGGTGATGTCGGCCATCGTGGAACCCCTTTTCGTCGTCTTGACGATATGGGGCGACCCCGCTTCTCGTCAATGCGACGAGAAGCGGGGTGGGGGGCCGGTCAGCGGTGGGCGGGGAACTGCACCACCTGCTGGTAGGTCGGGCGGTTCTGCCAGGTGGTCTTGGCGTCGGTGACGCCGCCGAGCGGGCGCTGGATGACGGTGTCGGCGCACCACTGGTCGCCGGCCGCGCAGTCGCCGTCGCCCGGGTAGACCTGGGACGGGCTCTGGGCCGCGGCCTGCTTGAGGGTGTCGGTCAGGACGGTGCGGCAGGCCGCGAGGTCGCCGCCGCCGCAGAACGGGCGGGCCAGCGGGCCCGCGACGCCGTCGCCGAGGACGGCGCGCAGGTCCTTGTCCAGGTAGCTCCACCAGCCGTACTGGAACGACGAACCCTTGTGCGGGATCGCCTCGTTGGCGCTGACCGGGCCGCTGCCGCCGCTGCGGCCCGAGGGGGACTCGTCGATCTGCAGCGCCCCGGTGAGCGCGGTGAACAGCTGGTCGCCCAGGCCCGGGCGCATCACGCCGTCGGCCAGCAGCGGCCACCACGCGTCCATGACGCGGATCGCGTCCGCGTCCGCGTACGCCCCGCTGCCGGGCGAACTCTCGTGCCGCGTACCGCCGTCGGCCAGCCACGCCTCCAGGTTCTGCAGCGCCGCCAGGGCGGCGGGGTCGGTGACGGGGGCGCTGCGCAGGACGCGGATCAGGTCGGGCAGGACGTCCTCGGCGCGCAGGTCGGTCAGGGCCGCGCCCTCCATGGCCCGGGTGAGCGCGACCCGGCTCACCTTCCCCTGCTGCACCAGGGACTTGACGCGGGCGTCCAGCAGGTTGGCGCGGTGCACCGAGCCGTTGCCGAAGCCGGCCGCCGTGTAGCCGGTGGCCTGCTTGTTGTTCCACGAGACGTAGTAGTCCTGGTTCACGGACTGCGGGTGCTCGGCCGGCGGGGTGTACCGCGCGGTGTTGCCCGCCGGGTCGAAGTCGGCCCACTCGTAGGCGGGTTGCGCGAGCACCGGCAGGCCAGGGTCGACGCCCGGGGCGCGCACCGGGTTGGACCCGGAGTTGTAGTAGGCGATGTCGCGCGAGTCGGCGTAGAACCAGTTGAACGTGTAGTTGATGTCCTGCGCCGCCTGCTGGAAGCTCGCCGCGTCGTGCACCGCCCCCGGGTCGTTGAACTCCTGGAAGCCGATGATGGAATCCGCCTCGTGCCGGTAGGTGGAGCGCAGCGAGGTGAACGCCACCGGCGCCCCGCCGACCGTGCCGCGGGCGCTCACCAGGCCGTAGTTCGTGCGGTAGGACACCAGCGTGTAGGAGCCGGCCGGGGTGGAGTCGGCGGTGGTCGGGCTCCACGCGTCCTTGCGCTCCAGGCGCTCGAACGGCGTACAAGTTCCGTGCCACAGGTATGAGTTGGACGCGGTCGTCACCGGCGAGCCGTCGCTCGTGCACAGCGGCACGGCGTAGGTGTCGGTGATGTCCTGCCCGGCCGAGGTGGCGCTCCACGCGTAGTCCTGCCCGCGCCCGAGCTCCACGTAGAAGCTCAGGCCCGCGAACGCCGCGCCGCGCGCGCTGATGCCCGGGCCCTGCAGCTCCTCCAGCATGAGCAGCTGCGGCGCGAAGTAGCCGGTCTGCGGCCCGAACACCGCCACCGGGTGCCCGTCGTCGGTGTGCGCGCCGGAGACCAGCAGCGCGTTCGACATGCCGTGCTTCGCGCTGAGCAGGTTGCCCGGCAGCACGCCCTTGGCACCGGTGGCCGCCGACTGCGCGGACCCGGTGGCGTCGTAGACCTCCGGCTCGCTCACCACCGACCCCGGGTCGGGCATCGCGACGCCCCGCGGGTCGTCGGGCACCGTCGCGTACGGGAACGCCTGCCCGTCGTGCAGGGTCTGGACGGCCTCCGGGTCCTCCGCCTCGCGCAGCGAGCGCCACACCGCGTCGCCGGCGTCCTTGCCGTAGCGCGCCTCGGCGGCCGACTTGACCTGCGCGGAGGCGAGTTCACCACCGCCGCCGGAGCCGAACAGCGCGCCGATGACGGAGGCGAGGGCCACGAGGTCGGTCAGGGTGAACGGCGCGATCGACCCGGCGTTGGTGATCGGGTCCACGTGCCCCGTCAGGTCGTACTCGCCCGGGAACGTCCGGGAGTCGTACGCCTGCTGGATGTACCTGTTGATCCCGTCCAGGTACGCGGAGGCGTCCGCCAGCGCCTGCGCCGCCCGCCCGCCGCGCGAGGACAGCACGTCGATCTGCTGCTGCAGCTCGGCCTCGGTGTACGGCGCCGCGCGCCAGAACGTCTGCTCCAGCTGCCGGTTGGCCGCCGCGCCGCCGGCGAAACCGGACAGCTCGCCGCGCCCGACGTGCCGGAACAGGTCCATCACCCACAGCCGGTCCTGCGCGGCCGCGTAGCCCGCGCCGAACTCGGTGCCGTACCGGGTGGTGCCGGTCACGTGCGGCACGCCGGTCGCCTTGTCGCGCACGATCGTCACGTCGGAACGCGGACTGGCCGTGCTCGCGACCTGGTCCGCCGGCACGCCGAACGACGCGTCGTTGAAGAAGCTCCGCAGCCCGGCCTCCGTCAGGCCCGGGTAGCCGGAGGCGAGCGAGGCGTACGGGCCGAGCTGGTCGTCGGTGTGGGCCGGGCGGGTGCCGAACACCCGGTTCAGCAGGATCTCGGCGAGCGTGGCGTTGCCGTTCTCGCCGGGCGGCAGGATGTCGTTGCAGCGGCCCGCGCAGTAGTCGGCCGCTGCCGCGGTGGCGGGCGCGGCGGCCGTGGGCGTGGTGGCGAGCGCGGGCACGAGGAGCAGCGCCACCGCCAGTACGGCGGCGAGCAGCCGGGGGAGGGGTAGGGGGACGTGGGGGCGTCGGGGCACGTCGAGCTCCTGGGTGGGGAAGCTGCGGGGGCCTCGACGGTAAGGGTGTTACCGGCCGGTTTTCTAGGGGCGTGCATGCCACTTCACCGTTTCGCCACCATGACTGACGGCACGTCAATTCGGGAGCGTCGTCTCCGTCAGCAGCAGGGGCACCGGCAGGCGGTTCCCGATCAGCGCCGCCAGACGCCGGGCCTCCGCCTCCGTGAAGCTCCCCGAGATCACCGCCGCACCGCCCGGCACCGCGGAGGCGACGGCCGGATGCGACACCACCGCGCCGTCCAGCACGATCGCGAACTGATTGGCGGGCGACGGCTGCGCCGCCAGCCGGCCCGTCACGTCCGCGAACGCCTGCGCCCCGACGGCGTCGAACGTCAGGTCGATCTGCCAGCCGGCCCCGTTCTGCGTGTCCTCGACCGCCTTCACCGCCGACACGTCCGTGCCGTCCACCGCCACCGGCCCCAGTGCGAACCCGTACCAGATCCCGTTCTCCGCGGCGTACCCGCACGCCACGGCCGGCTTGCCGGAGGCCGACTGGCGGTCCGTCCGCTGCGCGGCGTCCGAGCAGTTCGGCACCTGGAGCGTCGTGGTGGGGTCGGCGGACACCGCCCCCTGCGCCGGCGCGCCGTTCGGGACGGACGGCGCGAGCGCCAGGACCGGACGGAACCCGAGGTGCCCCTGCTGCGCGAGCGCCGCGAACTGCTCGCGCGTCGCCCCGGCGGCCGACAGCGAGACCGCCGCGCCCCTGACCTCCACCTTCGGTGCGGCCAGGCCCATTGTTTGCGCCCGGCGCTGCAACCGGTCGGCGACCTGCCGCACTTCGGCGGGGGAGGGGGAGCCCTGGAGCGTGTACGTGGCCTCCGGGGGCAGGCCGCCAGCGCCGCTTGGTCCGCTGCTTGCTCCCGCCGTCGCCGTCGGTCCGGGGGCCGTCGGCCCGGCCGTCCCGCCGCCCGCCCCCGTACAGCTGCCGAGCAGCACCGCACACGCCGCCGCCACCAGGACCCCCACGCCACCACGCGTCGCACTCATGCCGCACAGTGTCGACCCAACGACCCTGTGCACCGGCCGATTTGACCCTTCTGTGACAGACCTGTCGCTCTTTGGCCGGGTTCGTTCACCACCGCCCCGGGGTACATTCGGGCGAAAGGTGCCGGACACCGGCACGGGCGGGGGAGTCGGAAGGCCGGGGCAGTGCTGATCGTGCTCGTTCTGTTCGTCGCGGGCGTCGGCCTGCTGCTGCTCGGCGTTCACAAGCTGCACGCCGCGGTGCCCACCTGCTACGGCAAACCCATGTCGCCCGGCGACGTCTGCGAGCCCCACACCACCGGCTCGTTCTCCGAGGGCATGCCCGGACCCCAGACCTCCACCTACCGCGAGCAGCTGGACAACCTCACCAGCGGCGGCTGGACGGCGATCGTCATCGGCGCGGTCCTGCTCGCGCTCGCCGTCGTGCTCGCGATCTCCTTCACCGCCTCCACCCTCCGCGAGCGGGGCGACTGATCCCTCGGCCGCCGCGGGTGCGCGCAACGCTGCCCGGCCTGCGCGCACCCCGTCCCCCGCCGGCGGCTCAGCCCTCTTCCCACCACACGCTCGGCGGGTTGGTGGCCTTCTGCAGCCCGTCGCCGCTGTTGCAGCGCGCGAACGAGAAGTCGCCCCGGTTCACCCACGGCCCCTCGACGCTGTACGGCACGCCCGCGTGCACGCAGCCGATGACCACGTGGGACACGTCGTACCCGGGACACATCGTCGACCCGCTGTTCCCGGTCCACTGCCGGTAGCACGGCGGCATGGCGTCCGCCGTCCCCGCGCCGACGAACTGCACCCCCGCCACGCCGACGAGCATCAGCCCGGCCGACACCACCCCGGCGACCCTGCTGCGCACACCCATCCCCATCCCCATTTCCGGACGCCTCCGCTGAAAGAGCTGAAATGAACGGACTGGGGAACACGATGCATCCTGGCTGATAGCCCGTCAATGCCGCGGACACTCCTGGCATATACCCGTTCCAGTCTCGCGCGGCGGTTAGGGGAAGGCCGGCCTCGTCAGTGCACCTGCGAGGCCACGAAACCGTTCAAGTCCGTGAGCGCCGCGGAGAGTTGGCCCGCGCTCAGCTTCTGCCCCATCGCGCTGCCGGCGAGGAAGTAGCCGAGGGTCGCCTGGCAGGTGCTCGCCGCTCCCGGCCCGGGCACCGCGCAGCCGACCGACTGCGCCGTCCCGCCGGTGCCCGCGAGGGTGACCAGGGCGAACACCTGCCCCGGCGGCGTCCCGGCCGGCGCCTGCCCGCTCGCGGCGAGGTTCGGCTCCCGCGTGCCCGCCGGGACGGACAC
The DNA here is from genome assembly GCF_042751525.1 of Kitasatospora sp. NPDC059408. NCBI lineage: Bacteria > Bacillati > Actinomycetota > Actinomycetes > Kitasatosporales > Streptomycetaceae > Kitasatospora > Kitasatospora sp. NPDC059408. Next base: position 28,421 of record NZ_JBHYWI010000037.1, on the reverse strand, counting down.
CGCCGCCGCGTACAGGTTCGGGTCCCCGGTGCGCACGGCGTGCACGACGTCGGCGGCCTGGCGCGGCGGCGCCAGGCACTGCCCGCCCCGCGCGGCCTGCGGGACGAACGGACAGGCCAGGTCGACGTCGGTCTGCACGCCGCCGCTGTCGAACACGGCCTGCACGAGCCCGGAGTACGAGGCGCCGAGCGGATCGGCCGCGTGCGGGCCCGGGTGGACGTACACCTGCTCGCCGCCGTCCGCGGCGAAGAACACGACGTCGCACGTCCAGCCGCCCGGCGCGACCACGTACTGCGCGTCACCGGGGTACCGGGCGCCGAACACCGCCGCGCCCGGCGGCAGGTTCACCCCGTCCGGGAGCGTGACCTGCGCCGCGAGCGCCTTGAGCGGCGGCAGTCCGGGCCCGGTCGACTCGTCCGGACACGCCTGCACCGTCACCGTCCGTGGCCCGTCACTCCCGGCCGCCACCGCCGGCGCGGCCCCGCAGACGGCGGCCGCCAACCCCGCCGCCGCCATGACGACCCCCGCTCGCGAACCGATCGTGCGACGCATGCGCGCACCTCCCTGGGCGTGCGGGGCAAGCCATACCGTCAGGCTAGATCCGCCCGCGCGGCGGCGCTCGGCGGCTACGCTCCGTCACTCCGGGAGCGCCGGAGGGGGAAAGTTGGGATGAGACCTAAAGCTGTCATTTAGGGTTACTGTTCGTCACTCCGCGTTGGGCCGAAGCGTGCGACGGGGGAGTTCTGACCAGCCGGAATATCCGCTTGCACCGCCGCCGCCCGCCCTCGTAAGGTCTGGCCGCAGCGACGACGTGTAGCTCAGCGAGACAGAGCACCAGGCTTCGGTCCTGGAGGGCGCGGGGGCAGGGCCCGCCACGTCGGCCATGGACAGAAACGCTGAGCAGCAGCCGTCAGGGGCCGCCACCATGGCCGCCGTCTCCACCGACTACGCCCACGGGCAGCTGGCCCGCGCCTTCGTCACCGCCGCCGCCCACTCCGACCCGGCCACCCGCGCCCGCGCCGAACAGCGCGCGGCCGGCTGGCGCGAGGTGCTGGCCGGCCTGCGCGCGGGCACCCTCGCCATCGGCTCGCGCACCCCCGCCGCCGACCTGCCCGCCTGGGTCACCCCCGAGGTCCTGCACGGCGGCTTCGCCACCGGCCGCGCCCGCGCCGAAGGCCCCCTCCAGCCCCACGAGACCGACGCCTGCCGCCGCGCCGGCATCCCCGAAGGCCGCGCCGAACTCTTCGCACACTCCCTCACCGAGCCCGGACTCGCCGACCTCTGGCACCTGCTCGACACCGGCCGCTACCGCATCGCCGTGCCCGAGGAGGCCGCGCTGCTCACCGTGGCCTGGCTGGTCCGCGCCGGCGAGCAGCAGGCCGCGCTCGACCTCGTCGACGTCCTGCGGCCCTTCGCCGCCCGCCTGCGCTTCACCCCGCAGCCCGCCGACGCCCCGTCGGCCGCGCCGGACACCGTCCACCGCCGCACCGCCGGCGAGGCCTCGGCCGCCCTCGCCCGCCGCACCCCCAACCGCGCGGTGGAGGCCCAGCGCGAGGCCCTCACCGTCTGGGCGCCCTTCGCCGACGACCTGCTCACCCACTGGCTGGCCGCCGGCGGCAGCCCGGTGCCGGACGGCCAGACCCTCGACGGCCAGACCCTCGACGGCCAGACCCCCGACGGGCCGTGGCACCGCCGCGGCGCCGAACTCCTCCTGCGCTACCGCACCCTCGCCGCTGCCCACCCCCTGTGCGGCAAGCACCGCAACCCCCGCGAGAACCTCGCCGTCCTGCGCACCGCACTCGAACTGACCGTCACCGGCCGGCAGTTGGACCCCCGCACCCGCGGCCGGCTGCGCCACGCCGTCGACGCGATGGTGCGCCGCCGCGGCCTTCCCGGCTCCGCCGAGCACACCACCCTGCGCCGCGCCCAGGCCCGCCAGGCCGCCCAGCCCTCCCACCACGCCGTCGCCCGGCTGCTCATCGCCCGCCTCGCCGACCACCCCCGGCACGACGGCCTGGCCGACCCGCAGGCCCTCCTCGCCCCGGTCACCGAGGCCGAGAGCACCGCTCTCCCGGCCGGCACCACGGTCCCGCCCGCCCTCCACAAGCCCGTCCTCGCCGCCACCAGCGCGAGCGTCGAAACCCTCATCGCCCGCGGCCTGGTGCCCTCCGCCGAAGTCCTCGCCGAACTCGCGCCCCAGCTCGCCGCCGTCACCGAGGCCTCCGCCCACCCCGACCCGGCCCTGCGCGCCCTCACCGCCGCCGGCCACAAGGCGTTCGCGGGCCGCCGCTCCCTGCTCCTGCTCCACTACGCCCGCCAGGTCCGCGCCGACGAACTCCCCTGGAACCTCGCCGTGCGCCCGCACCGCACCGCCGACGCCATCACCCGCGACGCCCACCTCGCCACGCTGCACCGCCTCGGCGCCCTGGCCGTCGCGACGTTCCCCGGCACGCTCCTGCCCAACCCGCTGCTCGGCGAACTGTCCGCGCTCGCCCGCGAGTCCGGCGCCGACCTGCCCTTCGTGGAGGAACTGGCCGCCGACATCTTCATGGGCGGCTTTAGCCCCAAGTTCCTCCAGGCCGCCCGCATCGCCGCCGAACTGCTCGAAGGATCGCTCTACGAGCGGTACTTCGGCATCGACTACGCCTCCGTCTACGCGATGGACGACACCTGGCAGTTCTCCGCCCTGTGCACCCGTCGGGCCGGGCGCACCGGCGCGCCCTGGTCGGTGACGGGCAACGGTGCCGTCATCGAACAGGCCCAGATCCTCACCACCCACAACCTCGCCACCCTCGCCGGGCCCGGCGCCCTCACCCCGCCCGAGGGCTGGGACGTCCTCGCCGAACGCGCCTTCACCACCGCCTGCGGCTTCGCCTCCCGCGGCCTCGCCACCCGCACCGCCCGCCGCAGCGCCGCCTTCGCGTGGCGCCAGATGCTCTTCCACCTCTCCCTGTGCCCGCCCCGCACCCGCGCGGCCGCCCTGGACGCCCTCACCGCCCGCCCCCACCCCGCAGCCCTCGCCGACGCCGTCGCCGACCTCACCCACCTCGCCCTCGGCGCACCACCCGTACACACCCCGCTCCTGGGCTGGACCTCCGGCGAGCGGTCCGGGGCCTGACGCCCGACCAGCCACGCGGCCCTACGCCCCTACCACCCCGGCCGCCCACGCGGGCGGGCCCGGCGAAAACCACGCGGCGCCCGCCAGGCGCCTGTTACGGTCCGCTGCCATGGCAGTCGACGCGGCGGACGAATACACCCGGAATGTCGAGGCACTGGCCCGGCGCTTCGACGTCGGCTGCCTGGTGGCGCTGCTGCCCCGCGCCCACCGGGCCGCCGCCCTCGCCGAACTCGTCGACGCCGACCCCGACTTCTTCTTCCTCGGCCACGACCACCCGCCCACCGTGACCGACAGCGCCGTCACCGACGCCACCCCGGCCGTGCGCCGCGCCCTGGCCCGCACCGTCCGCAACCCGCAGGCCCAGCAACGCCTGGCCGACCTCGACGACGCCGGCATCGACGCGCGCCTGGCCGACAACCCGTCCCTCACCTACCCGGTCGAATGCCGGCTGCGGCTGCGCCGCCCCGCCGTCGTCGCCGCCGGCAGCGCCTACCGCCCGGAGCACCACCGCGCCGCCCTGACCTCCCGCGACCCCGACCTCGCCGCCGCCGCCCTGACCGACCGCCGCACCTACCGCTGGGGCGACCCGATCCCGCCCACCGTCTGGGCCGACGCCTGGCGCACCGTACGCCTGGCCGGCGGCCCCGGCCGGGTCCGGCAGGTCCTGGCCGCCCTGCCGCCCGGCGCCGACCTCGACGAGGCGACCCGCCGGATCGCCGAAGCCTGCGCCCAACCCGACCCCGAACCCTTCCTCACCAGCGCCGAGGACCGCCTCACCGGCACCGGCGCCCTGCTGCGCCGCCTGCGCGGGATCCGAGCCGCGCCCGACGCCCCCCGCGGCCGGGCGATCCTCGCCGAGCCCTACCGGGTGGACTGGGCGCTGGTCGCGTCGGCCGGCCTGTCCCGCCGCCTGCCTCGCCTGGCGGCGCGGCTGCTCGCCCGCCGCCCCGACTGCCCGCCCGACGTCGCCCGCGTCCTGCTCACCGGCCGCCCCGCCCCGCGACACCTGCCTGCCCCAGGGCCCGCCCCCGTGCCCGCAGCTCCCGGGCCCGCAGCTCCCGGGCCCGCCGTTCCCGTTCCCGCCGTTCCCGCACCCCGCGCGGACGGACCGCCGCCGTCCGCGTACCACCGCCGCCCGCCCGCCCTCGGCCCCCTCGACGCGGCGGACCCGCTCGCCGTCCTGGCCGCCACCCCGATCGGCAAGGACGGCCTGGACATCCACCACGTGTGGTCCGCGATCGAACTGGGCCGGATCACCGCCCGGCAGGCCGTCGACCACGCCCGCCCGGCCTACGCCGTCGCCTGCCACGCCGGCCAGACCTCCGCCTTCCACGCCGGCACCCGGGAACCCGGCGGCGGCCGCGCCGCCCTGCACACCGCAGCCCTCGCCCACCTCGCCGAACACCTCGCCGCCCACCCGCCGGCACCGGGCCTGTGGCGCGAGGTCGACACCCTGATGCGCCCCTTCCCCGGCCCCCTCCCCGCCCTCCTGGCCGCCGCCGCGACCCGCGCCCGTACCGTGCCCCCGGCCGCGCGCTTCCGTCCGCGCCCCTGGTTGACGCCCCGGCCGCCGGGGGAGGCATAGCGGGACATCAACGCGCGCACGGACGGCAGGAGGCCGGGATGGACCCCGACATAGCGGCGATGACCAGGGCCGTGGGCGAGGCCAGGACACAGATCAGGGAGAACGCCCTGCCCCGCGCCCGCACGCGCCGCGCCGACGTCCCCCGGCCGGACGAGGCGGCCCTGCTCGGCGCACTCGCCGACCTGCTCGACACCGCGCGGGAACTGGCCGAGACCATCGGCCCCCGGATGACCACCCCCGACGCCCGCGCGTCCTACGGCTGGGCCGGGCGGCGCCTGCGCGAACAGGCCGAGAACCTGCGGGCCGACGAACGCAAACTCGCCGCCGACGCGGCGGACACGCAGGCCCCCACCGCCGCCGGCTGACCCGGACCCCGGGCAAACCACCAGTCGCCCTTTCGGGTGCCGAGGGGTTGGACGGCGCCCGGCGGTGGCAGAACGCCGGGCATGACCATCCACACCGCGTCCCCGCGCCCCCGCCGCCGCCCCTACCAGCGCCCGGCCTGCTGCCGGACCTGGCACACCGAGCACCGCCTGCCCGACGGCACCCCCGTGCGCACGACCTGGCACCAGCCCGCCTGCCAGGCCCGGCCCGCCCGGTGACAGTCCGCCGGCCCGAACCCTTCCGCCCCGGCGCCACGAGCCCAGGGCGTGTCCTTCGGGCCCGCCCGGGCACCGGACCGTGACTGGCCGCTGCCCGAACTACCGCTCGCCGCCCGTGACTTCGGGCAGGACGCGGACGGCTGAGGCGATCAGCGCCACCAGGTTCGGCGTCCAGCAGTCCGCCTCCTTGGTCGCGACCTCCGCGCCGCAGCCCGCACAGACGAGGTTCGGCCCGTCCAGGCCGTCGGGCCCGCAACACCCGTTGCGCCGCCCGCTGTCGGGGTGCCGGCGGGTGCCCGGCACGTCGTCGGGGTGCACGACGAACACCGCCCCGTCCCGCCCGGCCGAGAACGCGCCCTGCGCCATCCGCGGCCGGGCGATCCGGTGCCGGGCCGCCCGCTGCCCGCCATCGGCGGCCGGCCGGGCCTCGCGGAGCGCGCCGGTCAGCGGGTTGTCGCAGGTCACACAGGCGAAGACGGTCACCGGCCCCATTGTGCCCTGCCCCCTCGCGGGCCCTGTCACAGGCCCGTGCGACGATCCGGAGCATGATCGCCCCGCTGGAATCCCTCCTGCCCGCCACCACCCCCGACGCGTACGCCTCGACCACGTACGCCGACTGGGCCGCCGCCCACGACCCCGGCGCGGCCGCTGCCACGCGCGAGGCGGTCGAGGAGATGAACGGCCAGTTCAACCGGTACTGGGAGAAGCCCGGCGGATTCGTCGACCTGATGGCACGACGGGCCCGGCGGCTGCCGCCCGCACACCTGCCGTGGTTCTGGGACACCGTCGGCCACCGCCTGCTGCGCAACGGCATCCGCGCCGCCGCCCGCGGCTACGTCGCCGCCCGCGCGGCCGAGTCCGCCCACGGCCTGCCCGTCGACCCCGGCTACCGGCGGGCCAACGCCCTGCTGTTCGCCGGGTGCGGCGCCCTGCCCGCCAAGGAACTCGCCGCCCACCAGCGCTTCCTCGCCGAAACGCTGGACCCGTCCGCCGCCCACACCGCCCTCGACGAGCTGCTCACCGCCTGGGCGGCCTCGCCCGCCGAGCTGCCCGCCGACCTGGTCCGCCGCGCCCGCGCCTCCGCCAAGGCCGCCGGACACGGCGACGGCGAGGCCGCCCGGATGGCCGGCGCGATCCTCGCCACCGCACGGGACAAGGCCCTCCCGGCCGCCCTGCTCAACGACGCCGCGCCGCTCCTGAACGCCCATCCACCCACCGGCGCGCACCTCGCCGCCCTCGTGGAGCTCTTCCCGTCCGGCACCACCGACGGCGGCGCCTGGCTGCGGCTGCTGATCGCCTGCGGCGCGGTGCGGGCGATGGCCGAGGGCCGGATCGTCCCGGAAGGCGGCCTGCACCGCTGGCTCGGGCACTTCGCCCACATGTACCAGTACGCGCGCCAGTCCGGCGGCGGCGTCGCCCGCCAGCAGCTCCCCTCCGAACTCCTCGACACGGTGGGCCGGTTCGGGCCCCGCCTGCGGGCCGGCGGCAGCGCCGTGACGCTCCACACCACCCGCTACCACTGGCAGGGCCTGGACGCCGACCTCCTCGACGCCTGCCTCGCCGCCCGGGTACCCGTCACCGACCCCGGCCCCGAGACGCGCCTGCGCTTCTGGGGCGAGGACTCCCGCCGCGACCTCGCCGCCCTCGCCGCCGACCCCGTCTTCGGCCCCCGCCTGGAAGGCACCGTCCACGCCGGCCTGCTCCCGCACCACGGGTCCGCCCGCCGCCGCGCCGGCACCGCGATCACCCTGCTGCCGGGCAACGAGGGCATCGCCCAGGAGGTCGCCGCCCGCGTCGCCCGCCTCCTCGACACCGTCGCCGGCGGCGGCATGGCCGGAGCCGAGGAAGCCGTCACCGAACTGGAGACCGTCCTCGACCGCCCCACCGTCACCGCCCTCGCCGGCCTCACCGACGCCCTCGCCGAGGCCGGTACCGCCGGCGCCCTGCGGCGCTCCCTGGCCGCCGGACTGCCGGAGGAACTGGCCTGGCCCGCCCTGGAGTCGGTCCGCGCCGAATTCGAGGCGCAAGCGGACGGGGCCGACGGCCCGACCGGCATCGAGGGCATCACCTGCACCTGGCCCGTCCTGACCGTCTTCAACCGCGAACGCGCCGTCGCCGTCGACCCCGACGGCATCCGCGCCACCTGCCGCTTCACCGTCCCCGACGACGCCACCCTCTTCGCCGCCCACTACGCCGGCGGCTCCTTCCTGATCAGCTGGACCCTCAAGCCCAGCCCCTACCACTGCGACACCGCCGTCTGGGCCGACCGCCCCGACACCCCCTTCACCCCCGGCGAAGTCCGCGGCCTCGTCCCCTACGGCGGCAGCCTGGACGGCGCCTACGGCTTCCAGTTCGAGACCGCCGACGGCACCGGACGCCACAGCGGCGGACACGTGCTGCGCCCCGGCGACACCCACGGCATCGACGGCGACGAACTCCAGCTCGGCGACGGCACGCGGATCTGGACCAACGCCGTCTTCGGCGACCGCCCCTGGCGGCCCGTCGACCCCGCCACCGGCGAACCCCGCGGCGAGACGCCCCTGCCCGCCTTCCCCGGCCGCCCCGCCGACCCCGCCCGGCCCGCCGAAACCGGCATGACCGTCTCCCACGAGGACCTCCAGCTCGCCCCGCTGCCCGACACCCTCACCACCTCCCCGCTCGGCAGCCGCGACGGACTCGTCGGCACCCGCGTCCTGTACCGCACCCGCCACCGCGACCACGCCCCCGACCACTTCCTCCTCGAAAGCGTCGACGGCCGCACCGCCCGCTTCGACATCGACCGCCCCGGCCAGACCCCCTGGGGCCTGTGGGCACCCCCGGAAGGCGCCGCCGAGGACGTCGTCCTCGCCGAGTCCCAGACCCGCACCGGCGTCCGCGCCTACACCCCCGACGGCACCCTGCTGTGGGAACAGGACGGCCACGACACGCCCCGCCGCTCCCGCGGCACCCCCACCCGCGCCGTCACCGTCTGCGGCGGCAGCGCCCTGCCGCCCGCCTACTGGTACCTGCTGCGCACCCGCGACCGGGCCGCCTCCCGCGCCCTGCGCGCCGTCACCCGCCCCGCCGCCGACGCCCTGCTCGCCGCCGCCCTCGACGGCCCCGGCGCGCTGCGCGCCGCCGTCGCCCGCGAACTGCCCGCCGTCACCGACCCGGTGCTGGTCGAGGCGGTCGCCGCGGTCACCCTGCGGGCCGCCCGGGTGGAGGAGCGCCGCCTCGCCCTGCACCGGCGGGTCGCGATCCTCGCCGAGACCCCGCCCGTCCTGCCGCGCCGCTCCGCGCCCGACACCGAGCTGATGCCCGCCCTGTTCGGGCTGCTCCCGGAGGGCCCCGGGCGGGCCGACGCCCCGCCCACACCGCTGCCCGCCACCCTGGGTGCGCTCGCCGCCGACGGCGCCCACCTCGCGGGCGCCATCGGCGAGGAGGTCCGCCGCCTCTCGCCGCCCGCGCCCCCGCACGAGTGGCCGCAGCTGCTGGGCGCGATCGACGCCGCCGCCTGGCGGGCCGTGATCGCCCCCACACCCGGGACCGAACGCGCAGCCCTGCTGGCCCTGTTGGACACCTGGGCCGACCAGCCGTTCGCCCGCGCGGGCAGCCACTGGCGGACGGGGCGCACGGACACCGAGACCCTGGCCCGCCTGCGCGCGGACGGCCTCGCGGTGGCCTCGGCGCGCGTACGGGCGCAGGGGACGTCGCAGCACTGGTTCGTCACCGGCGCGGACTCGGCGCTCGCGCAGCCCGTCCCCGCCGCCCGGCTCGTGCGCATCGACCGCGACGACGCCGCCCGCCTGCACGCCCTCGTCGCCGCCGTCGAGACGGCAGGGCCGCTCGCGCTGTCCGAGGCGGCGGTCGCGCGCTTCGCCGAACTCACCGGAGTGCGGCGGCCGCTGGCGCGTCTGGTGCTCGCCGGCCTGCCCGCCCGCCCCGGCCGGGACGACCATCGCGCCCTCGTCACCAAAGCCCCGTACAAGGCCACCCCGATGACCGCCGACACCTACGGCGAGCTGTGCCGGCGCCTGGGCGACGAGGGCCGCCGGGCCGTCCTGGCCGCGGCCCTGCCCGAGGACCCGGCCGACCTGTGGCGCCCCGGCGGCGTCGAGGCGGCCGCGGAGCGGATGGCCGCCGCGTGGTGCGAGCGCCTCGGCGCCCTGCCCGCCGTCGACGACGCGGCCGCCGACGCGCTGGAGAGCGACCTGGGCCTGTCCGAGGTCTGGGCCCGCCGCCTGACCGGCGGCTACGCGGCCGGCGCCGACACGGCGGTGGAGGCGGCCGGCTGGGAGCTCGCGGCCGCCCCGTACGGGAGCGGCGTGGAGGTGCGGGCCGTCCCGCCGGGCGGCCCCGCCCTGCCCTACGGCACCCCGGTGGGCCTCGACCTGCGGCAGGCCGCGAGCGCCCTGGTGTGGGCGTGGACGGACCGCCCGGTCGGCGATCCGGCGGTGGCCGGCGCGTTCCACCTGTACGAGCGCCTGCGCGCCGAACTCGACCGCCCGGAGCTGCTGTTGGCGATGGGCCGGGCCGCGGTCAAGGACACCCCCGAAGGCCTGGCGCGCCGCTTCGGCCCCGAGCGCCTGCCGGTGGCCGAAGGCCGCCGCAAGGACACCGACGCCCCCCTGCCCGTCGCCTACGACTTCGGCCCGCTCGTCGTCAGCGCGCCCAGCGGCCAGGCCTTCCTGCGCCCGGCCGCGCTCAGCGACCCGCAGGCCCGCCGGATCGTACGAGAAATCCCGGAACTGGCAGCCGAGTTGAACGTCCTCATGCCCTACCTGCCCGGCGGCGGCCTGGAGCGCATGATGCATCGGGCCCGGACCACCCCCGTCCCGGCGGGCGCCTACGAAGCCGACCCGCGGCACTCCTGCCCCGACCTCGTCGCCCACGCCGCCCGCCACCTCGACGTCGGCCCCGACGCGGCCGCCCTCTACCTCCAGCTCGCCACGCTGGCCGCCCCCACCGACCGCAACGTCCGCCGCTGGAACGCCTGGACGGCCAAACAGCACACCGCAGCCCGCACCGAACTCCTGGCCACCGGCACCGTCACCGAAGCCAAACGCCCCCGCGCCGGCCGCACCCTCTTCCTCCCCGGCGAGTGGACCGACCTCAAGTCCCCCCACCTCCCCCTGGAAACCCCGAAACTCGCCACCCACACCGTCCGCCCCCTGTGGGGCAACGAAATCCACGCCCCCTTCCCCCGCATCCAACCCCCGCTCCCACTACACGAGTTGTTCACCACGACATGGACCGCCATCCACGGCGCCCCCGCCGGCAGCGCCCCGTGACCGGCCAGGGCCCGGCGGGAGCCCTCGGCCGCCTCGGCGACCTGATGGGCGACCCGGGCCGCCCGCCCGTCGAGGTGCGCTGGGAGGCGGCCGTCGAGCGGCTCGGCGTCCAGCTCCCCTCGGACTTCCGCGCGTTCGTGGAGCGCTACGGCCGGGCGTGCGGGGCGCCGAACTCACCGCCGCCGGCGTCGTACCGCCGTGAAGCGGACCGGGGTGCCAGGGGCGGCCTGGGCGGCGGCGGGTAGGGCGGCGGCGGGGACGACGCCGATGACGGGGTAGCCGCCGGTGGTGGGGTGGTCGGCGAGGAAGACCACCGGGCGGCCGTCCGGCGGGACCTGGACGGCGCCCAGGACCATGCCCTCGCTGGGGAGTTCGCCTTCACGGGCGCGCTCCAGCGGCGGGCCGTCCACGCGCAGGCCGATCCGGTTGCTGGTGGGGGAGACGCGGTAGCCGGAGCCGGTGAGGACGGCCAGGGAGCGCTCGGTGAACCAGTCGTCGCGCGGGCCGATCAGCACCGGCAGGAGCAGCGGGTCGGGCGCGGCGGGGGAGGCGACCACGTCCGCCCCGGCCGCCGGGCCGCACGGCGTGCCGAGCGCCAGCTCGTCCCCGACGGCCAGGGGCGCGGGGCCCAGCCCCGACAGCAGGTCGGTGGAGCGGCTGCCGAGCACGGGGGTGACGGCCAGTCCGCCCGCGAACGCCACGTAGCTGCGCACACCGGACGTGGCCGCGCCGACCTCCAGCAGCGCCCCGGCGGGCACCCGCACCGGCGCGGCCCACGCGGCGGGCCGTCCGTCGACGCGGACGGCGCACGGCGCGCCGGTGACGGCCACCGTCACGGCGCGCCGGGCGCGCACCGCGCAGCCGAGCACGGTCGTCTCCAGCGTGGCGGCCGTGGCGGGGTTGCCGACCAGGCGGTTGGCGAGCCGGTGGGCGGGCTGGTCGAGGGCGCCGGAGCGCGGCACGCCCAGGTGCGCGTGGCCGGGGCGGCCGAGGTCCTGGACGGTCGTCAGCAGGCCGGTGCTCACAACGGTTACGGTCATGCTTCCTTGATCACGCGTCCTCGATGACGAAGCGGACCCGGGTGCCCGGGCTGAACAGGGCGGCGCGCTCGCGGGAGGGGTCCCACAGCACGGCGTCGGTGTGCCCGATCAGCTGCCAGCCGCCGGGGGAGGGGCGCGGGTAGGCGCCGGTGTACGGTCCGGCGAGGGCGATCGAGCCGGCCGGGACGGCGGGGCGCGGGACGGCCCGGCGCGGTACCCGGTAGCGCTCGGGCAGGCCGGTGAGGTAGCCGAAGCCGGGGGCGAAGCCGCTGAAGGCGACGCGGAACTCGGTCGCGGAGTGGATGCGCGCGACCTCGTCCTCGGCGACGCCCCACAGCGCGGCGACCTCGGCGAGGTCCGCGCCGTCGTAGCGCACCGGGACGGTCACCGTCTCGTCGGACGTCGCCCGCAGCGGCGGCACGTGCCAGCCGGTGAGTTCGGCGGCCAGGGCGTCGGGGTCGACGACGCCGTCGAGCAGGACGGTCCGTTCGGCGGGCACGACCTCGGCGACGGGCGGGAGCACGGACGCGGCGCGCCGGCGCTGGAGTTCGGCGTGGAAGGCGGCGGTCTCCTCGGCGCCGTCGAGCTCGACCAGCAGCGCGTCCTGGCCGACCCGCAGGACTCGTGTGCTCACGCGAACGCCTCCACCCGGACTCCGGCCGCCCGCAGGGCCGTTCGGACCCGGCGGGCGAGGTCCGCGGCGCCGGGGGTGTCGCCGTGCACGCACAGGGAGCGGGCCCGCAGCCGGACGCGTTCGCCGGTGCGCGCGGTGACCTCGCCGTCGCGGGCGATGGCGACCGAGCGGCGGACGACGGCGTCCGCCTCGTGCACGACGGCGCCGGGTTCGCGGCGCGGGACGAGCGTGCCGTGCGGGGTGTAGGCGCGGTCGGCGAACGCCTCGGCGACCACCGGCAGTTCGGCCCGCCCGGCGGCCTCGTGCAGTCGCGAACCGGGCAGGCCGAGGACGGGAAGGCCCGGCGCGGCCAGGTGGACGCCCCGGACCACCGCCTGGGCCTGCTCCTCGTCGTGCACCGTCCGGTTGTACAGCGCGCCGTGCGGTTTGACGTACGCGACACGCGCCCCGGCCGCCTGCGCGAACACCTGCAACGCCCCGATCTGGTAGGCGACTTCGTTCGCCAGTTCGTCCGGCGGCACGTCCATCGCGCGGCGCCCGAAGCCGGCGAGGTCCCGGTAGGAGACCTGCGCGCCGATCCGCACGCCCCGCTCGGCGGCCAGCGCGCACACCCGCCGCATGGTGGACGGGTCCCCGGCGTGGAAGCCGCAGGCGACGTTGGCGCTGGTGACCACCGACAGCAGCGCCTCGTCGTCGGTGAGGGTCCAGCGCCCGAAGCCCTCGCCGAGGTCGGCGTTGAGGTCGATCACCGTCGAACGCCCGGCGTGGAGGTCGATGACCGTCGAACGCCCGGCGTTGAGGTCGATGACCGTCGGATCGGGCGGCGGCGTCACCTCACGCCCCCCGTCATCGCCCGGATGATCACCGCGCGCGCGTCGTTCAGGTACCGGGTCAGCTCGACCTCGGCGTCGTCGATCTCGCCCGACTCCAGCAGCCCGGTGAGCGTCTGGTTGCGCCGCAGGAACGGCGCGTGCAGCTCGCGCGCCGAGGGGACGGCGGCGAAGGCCAGGCGCAGTTCGGCGACCAGGCGGGCCATGCACTCGTCGATCCGCTCGCTGCCGGCGAGCCCGGCGACGGCCAGGTGGAAGTGCAGGTCGGCGGTGCCGACGGTGACCCAGTCGCCGAGCGCCTCGGCGCCCTCGGCCCGGGCGAGTGCGGCCCGCACCGCGGCCAGGCGCTCGGGCGCGGCGCTGTGCAGGGCGCGCACGCCGGCCGTCTCCAGGGCCAGGCGCAGCGTGTAGATGTCGGCGACGTCGGCCGGGTTGAGGATCCGGACGAACACGCCGCGGTTCAGCTCGTGTACGACCAGCCGCTGGTCGGCCAGCAGCCGGAACGCCTCGCGCAGCGTGTTGCGCGAGACGGCGAGCGCGTCGCCGAGGGCCTCCTCCGACAGCCGGGTGCCGGGGGCGAGCCGGCCCTCGGTGATGTGGTCGCGCAGCACGTCGGCCACCCGCTGGGCGGCGCTGGCGCGTTCGATCCGGCTCCGGTCGGCCGCGAGTGCGTCGAAAACCCCGGTCACGTTCCACCTCCTGAACTCTTGTCGGATTGTTCCACAATCCCCTAGCCTCTCGGCAACCCCCGAACGGTCGCGGCCCACCCGGCCGGGACCTCCTCCGCCCGCGGCGCCCCAGACGGCCACCCACAGGGGCGGAGGCCCCTCTGAAAGGCGGTCAGGAACATGATCGTTCTGATCGGCATCCTCGTCGTGGTGGCCGGGTTCGCCACCCGGCGAAATCCGCTCCTCGTCGTCGGCGCCGCCGGCGTCGTCACCGGACTCCTGGGCGGGATGAGCCCGATGAAGGTCCTGGAGGCCTTCGGCACGGGCTTCGCCTCCAGCCGCTCGGTGACCCTCTTCGCCGTCACCCTGCCCGTGATCGGCCTCCTGGAGCGCCACGGCCTGCAGGAGCAGGCCCGCACCCTGATGAACAAGCTCGCCAGGGTCAGCGCCGGACGCCTGCTCGCCGTCTACCTGGTGGTGCGTCAGCTCGCCGCCGCCCTCGGCCTCACCGGCCTCGGCGGACCCGCCCAGGCCGTGCGCCCGATGATCGCGCCGATGGCCGAGGCCGCCGCCGAGCGCCGCCACGGCACCCTGACCGAACGGGCCCGCGAACGCCTGCGCTCCTTCGCCGCCAGCGCCGACACCGTCGGCCTGTTCTTCGGCGAGGACTGCTTCCTCGCCGTCGGCTCGATCCTCCTGATCACCGGCTTCGTCAACGCGACCTACCACACCGACCTGGAACCGGTGCAGCTCGCCCTGTGGGCCATCCCCACCGCGGTCTGCGCCACCCTCGTCCACGGCGCCCGTCTGCTGCGCCTGGACGCCACCCTCGCCCGGGACGTTCAGGGCGCCCCCGCGGCCGACGAAGCAGCCGCCACCCGCGTCGAGGAGAAGACGAAGTGATCAAGGTCGAGTGGCTGTACTGGCTGGTCGGGGCCGTCTTCCTCGCAATGGCCGCGCAGATGGCGGTGGACCGCACCAACCCCAAGCGCCACGGCAGCGCCGCCTTCTGGGGCCTGCTCGGCGCGAGCTTCGTCTACGGCAGCCGGGTCGCCGACAAGAGCGCGCCCGCGGCCCCGCTGGGCGCCGCCGTCCTGGCGATGATCTGCCTGGCCGGTTTCGGCCTCACCGGCCGCGGCACCTCCACGGCCGCCGCCCCCGAGCAGCGCGCCGCCTCCGCCGCGCGCCTGGGCAGCAAGCTGTTCATCCCCGCGCTCGCCCTGCCGCTGGTCGCACTCGCCTGCGGCACGCTCCTCAAGGGCGTGCACCTGGGCGGGAGTCCACTGCTCCAGACCGGCAGCGAGACGCTCCTCGGCCTCGGCATCGGCTCGCTCGTCGCGCTCGGCATCGCCCTGCTGCTCACCCGCGAGCGCAACCCCGTCGTCGCCCTGCACTCCGGGCGCGGGCTGCTGGAGGCGATGGGCTGGTCGCTGCTGCTGCCCCAGCTCCTGGCCGTGCTGGGCTCGATCTTCCAGGCCGCCGGCGTCGGCGCCCAGGTCGGCAGGATCACCACCCACTTCCTGCCGGACGGCAGCAAGTACGCGGCGGTGGCGCTCTACTGCCTGGGCATGGCCCTGTTCACGATCATCATGGGCAACGCGTTCGCCGCCTTCCCGGTGATGACCGCCGCGATCGGCTGGCCGATCCTCATCACCCAGCTGCACGGCCACCCGGGCGTCGTCCTGGCCGTGGGCATGCTGGCCGGCTTCTGCGGCACGCTCGTGACCCCGATGGCGGCCAACTTCAACCTCGTCCCGGCGGCGCTGCTCGAACTCAAGGACCAGTACGGGCCGATCAAGGCCCAGATCCCCACCGCGGGCGCGCTGCTGGTGTGCAACATCGCCATCATGTCGCTTTTCGCGTTCTGACCTGATCCCTTCTCGGAAAGGCCCGCCCATGACCAGGGTCCTGCTCACCGGCTTCGAACCGTTCGACGGCGCCGACGTCAACCCGTCCTGGGAGGTCGCCCGCCTCGTCACCGAAAACCCGCCCGAGGGGCTGCTGGTCACCGCCGTCCGCCTGAGCTGCGTCTTCGGGCGGGCGGCCGAGGAACTGAGCGCCGCGGTGCGGGAGTGCGCCCCGGACCTGGTGGTCTGCCTGGGCCAGGCGGCGGGCCGCCCGGACGTCACCGTCGAGCGCGTCGCCGTCAACGTCGACGACGCCCGCATCCCCGACAATGCGGGCGCCCGGCCCGTCGACGCACCCGTCGTCCCCGGCGGCCCCGCCGCCTACTTCGCGACGCTGCCGGTCAAGGCCTGCGTGGCCGCCGTCCGGGCGGCGGGCCTGCCCGCCTCCCTCTCGCACACCGCCGGGACGTTCGTCTGCAACCACGTCTTCTACGCGCTGATGCACCTGCTCGCCACCGAACGCCCCGGCGTGCGCGGCGGGTTCGTCCACATACCCGCCCTGCCCGAGCAGGTCCTCGACCGCGCCCAGCCCTCCCTGCCGGCCGACGCCGTCGCCCACGCGCTGCGCGCCCTGCTCACCGCCGCGGCCACCACCTCCGCCGACCTGCGCGTCCCGGAGGGGGCCACCCACTGAAATCCCCTCCGTGGTGACGAATCTGACGATCCGTCACCACCTCACCACCTCACCAGCGGCCCCGGTCAGACCTGGTAGCGCTCCGGCGCGAGCAGGTGCAGGTGCTCGCCGACCCACTCCGACGTGCGGCGCAGCCCCTCGTCCAGGCCCACCAGCGGCTCCCAGCCCGCCAGTTCGCGCGCCTTGCGGTTGTCGGACAGCAGCCGCTCGACCTCGCTGCCGCCCGGGCGCAGCCGGCTCGGGTCGACGACGATCTCGGCGTCCCGGCCGGAGGCGACGATCAGCGCCTTGGCCAGGTCGCCGATCGACACCTCGCTGCCGGTGCCGAGGTTGACGACCTCGCCCAGCGCGCGGTCGGCGCGGGCGACGGCCAGGAAGCCCTCGGCGGTGTCGGTCGCGTAGGTGAAGTCGCGGGTCGGGGTGGTCGAGCCGAGCCTGATCTCCCGCGCGCCGGAGTGGAGCTGGGCCAGCACGGTGGGGATCACCGCACGCGCCGACTGGCGCGGGCCGTAGGTGTTGAACGGGCGCACCACCGCGACCGGCAGCTCGAAGGCGTGCCAGTAGGACAGCGCCATCATGTCCGCGCCGATCTTCGAGGCCGAGTACGGGGACTGCGGCTGCAGCGGGTGCCGCTCGTCGATCGGCGCGGTGATCGCCGTCCCGTACACCTCGCTGGTGGAGGTGTGCACCAGGCGGGCGCCGTGGCGCAGGCAGGCCGCGGCGACGTTCTGCGTGCCGACCACGTTGGTCTGCACGTACGCCTCGGGGGCCTGGTAGCTGTACGGGATGCCGATCAGCGCCGCGAGGTGGAAGACCGTGTCGCAGCCGGCGACCGCGTCCAGGACCCGGTTGGCGTCCCGCACGTCGCCCGCGACCATCTCCACCGCGCCGTCGGGGCCGGCCAGGTAGCGGGCGAGGTAGCCGCGCTCGGCGTACGGCTTGTAGTGCACCAGGGCCCGCACCCGGGCACCGCGCTCGACCAGCAGGTCGACCAGGGTGCTGCCGATGAAGCCCTCGGCGCCGGTGACCAGGACGGTCCGCCCGCTCCAGTCCTGCCGCACGGTGTCGTTGAGGTTGGTCATCACTGTCCTCCAGAAGTCGGTTCGGGTGTTTCAGAGCCCGTACGGGGCAGGGGCAGAGGCGGGGGCCGGGGCCGGCGCCCGCCCGATCACGCGCAGCACCTTCGCCGCGAGCAGGTCCGCGGCGACCGCGTGGTCACCCGGATCGGCCGCCGCCGCCATCGCCGCGAGCCGCCGCGGATCCGCGAGCAGCGGATCCACCAGCTCCGCCAGACGCTCGCCGGTGCACTCCCCGTCCGCCAGCAGCAGACCGGCGCCCGCGTCCGAGAGCACCCGCGCGTTGTGCGTCTGGTGATCGTGCGGCGCGTGCGGATAGGGCACCAGGACGGCCGGCATCCGCACGCTCGACAACTCGGCGACCGTCGCCGCACCGGCCCGGCACACCATGAGGTCGGCCGCCGCGTACGCCAGGTCCATCCGGTCCAGGTAGGCGACCGCGTGCGCCACCGGGTTGCCCGCCAGCGCCGCCCGCACCTCGGGGAGCGCGGCCGGGCCGGTCTTGACCAGCAGCCGCCGGTCGGTGCGGTGACGCCAGCGCCCGGCCAGCTCGACGGCCGCCGCGGTCAACCGCGCCGCCCCCAGACTGCCGCCGTTGAGCACCAGCAGCCCCGCGCCCGCCGGCACACCGAAGTGCCGCCGCGCCTCGGCCCGCAGCGCCGCCCGCTCCAGCCGGGCCACCGCCCCCACCAGCGGCATCCCGACCGTCTGCACCTCCCGCCCGGCCGGCAGGTGCTCCCGCGTGCGGTCGAAGGCGAGCGCCACGTGCGGGGTGAGCCGGGCGGCGAACCGGTTGGCCCGCCCGGGCACTGCGTTCGACTCGTGCACCACGCTCGGCAGCCCCGCCATCCGCGCGCCCACGATCACCGGCGCACTCGGATACCCGCCCATCCCCACCGCCACCTGCGCACCCTGCTCCCGCAGGATCTCCCGGCACCGCCGGCCCGAGCGCAGCAGCGCCGCCGGCAACAGGTAGCGGCGCGGGCCCAGCGAGGCGTCGAACGGGATCATGTCGACCGTGTGCAGCCGGTGGCCCGCCTGCGGGATCAGCGTCGTCTCCAGACCGCGCTCGGTGCCCACGAAGGAGATCACCGCCCGCGGATCGGCCCGCCGCAGCGCCTCCGCCAGCGCCAGCCCCGGATAGATGTGCCCACCCGTGCCACCCGCCCCGATCACCACCGACAGCGGCGGGAGCTCCTCGGCGGTCTCGTGTTCTGTCGTCGTCCACATGCCGACGAGCCTGCTCAGGCCGTCTAAGAGACTTCTCAGAGAGCATTTGAGAGGCTGACCCACATGATCAACGGGCAAGCCAACGGGCAAAGAGTGCTGGTCGTGGACGACGACCCCGAGGTGCGCGCCGCCGTCGAGGACGGCCTCACCATCGAGGGCTACCAGGTGCGCGGCGCCGCCGACGGCCTCGCCGCCCTCACCGAGGTCGCCTCCTGGCAACCCGACGCCATGGTCCTCGACCTCCTCATGCCCGTCCTCGACGGCCTCGCCGTCTGCCGCCGCCTGCGCGCCCTCGGCGACCGCATCCCCATCCTCGTGCTCACCGCCCGCGACTCCGTCAGCGAACGCGTCGACGGCCTCGACGCCGGCGCCGACGACTACCTCGTCAAACCCTTCGCCCTCGACGAACTCGCCGCCCGCCTACGCGCCCTGCTGCGCCGCAGCGCCACCGCCCCCGACGAGGAACCCGGCCTGCGCTTCGCCGACCTGGAGGTCGACCCGCACACCCGCACCGGCACCCGGGCCGGCCGCCCGGTGGAGTTCTCCCGCACCGAATTCGCCCTCCTCGACGTCCTGCTGCGCCACCCCGGCCAGGTCCTCCCACGCGAGGTGATCATGGAACGGGTGTGGGGCGCCGACTTCGGCCCCGACTCCAACTCCCTCGCCGTGTACGTCGGTTACCTGCGCCGCAAACTGGAGGCCGGCGGCGAACCACGCCTGGTGCACACCGTGCACGGCGTCGGCTACCGCCTCGGCACCCCCGACACCCCGGACCGGGCGACATGAGGGCGGCACACGCCCGCTGGCGACGCCGGCGCCCACTGCGCACCCGGCTCGCACTCGCCTGCACCGCCGCCGTCGCCGTCGTCGCCCTCGGCATCAGCGCCGCCGCGTTCAGCGTCGTGCGCTACGAACTCAACCACCAGCTCGACCAGCACCTCACCCAGCAGGCCACCCTCGTCCAGCAGCAGCACCGCGACCAAGGCCCCCAGGTCGTCTACGGCGAATGCAACTACCTCGCCGCCCCCGCCTGCGCCCAGATCGTCCCCGCCGACCCCACCAAGACGGCGAACGAGCCCTACCTACTGCCCGTCACCCCGGCCACCCGCCAGGTCGCCGCCCGCCAACGCCCCGGCTACTTCACCGACCTCACCATCGGCGGCCACCCCGCCCGCATGCTCACCACCCCGATGACCGCGGCACCACCCGGCACCCGCCAGGCCGTCCAGGTCGCCCTGCGCTCCGACAGCGTCGAGGAAGGCGTCCGGCAGGCCGGCGCCCTGATGGCCGCCGTCGCCGCGGGCGGCGTCCTGCTCGCCGCCCTCCTCGGCCTCACCGTCGCCCGCACCTCCCTCGCCCCCGTCACCCGCCTCACCCGCACCGCCGAACGCATCGCCGCCACCCGCGACGCCGGCCTGCGCATCGACCTGCCACCCGGACGCCGCGAGGACGAACTGACCAGACTCGCCGACAGCTTCAACACCATGCTCGGCGAACTCGAACAGTCCGTCGCCGCCCAGCGCCGCCTCGTCGCCGACGCCTCCCACGAACTGCGCACCCCGCTCACCGCGCTGCGCACCAACGCCGAACTCCTCTCCCGCGCCGACCGCCTGACGGACAGTCAGCGCGAGCGGGCGGCATCCGCGCTGCGCCGCCAACTGCGCGAGGTGACCGGCATGGTCAACGACCTCATCGAACTCGCCCGCGACGAGGAACCCCAGCCGCTGCTCGAACAGGTCGCCCTCGCCCCGCTCGTCGAACACTGCGTCGACACCGCCCGCGGCCACTGGCCGGCCGTCGCCTTCACCCTGGACACCCTGGACGCCCGGGACGCCCTCGACGCCTCCGCGGTCGAACGCACCGTCGCGGGCGTCCCGGCCCGCCTCGCCCGGCTGCTCTCCAATCTGCTCGACAACGCGGCCAAGTTCAGCCCGCCCGGCGGCACCGTCGAAATCCGCCTCACCCGGCTGGAGCTCACCGTCCGCGACCACGGCCCCGGCATCGCCCCCGAGGACCTCCCGTACGTCTTCGATCGCTTCTACCGCGCCTCCGCCGCCCGCGCGCTCCCCGGCTCCGGCCTGGGCCTGGCCATGGCCCGCCAGATCGCCCAGGCCCACGGCGCCACCCTCACCGCCGAAGCCGCCGAGGGCGGCGGCGCCCTGTTCCGCCTGCGCCTGCCGGCCTGAGCGGGGCGGCGATGCCGGCTGAACCCGGGAGGCTCGCGGCTCCGGTTCGCGCTCGGCCGGCCCGGCGAGTCCGCCCCGCCGCGCACAGTTCTGCCCGGCCCGCACCGACGCCCCGGCGCGGGGGAGCGGGCCGGTACGGCGGCTCGGGCCCGAGCAGGGTCACGTCCCCACGGGCTCGCCGGTCGGGCCCGGCCCGGCGCCGCACCGGATTCTGCTCGCCGCGGCCCCTCTGCGGGCAGGCTGGGCGCCGGGGCACCCGGCAGCGGCACGGGCCCGTCGACCGGACCTGGCCAGCGCCACGGCGCCTTGCCCGGCTGCTGGTGCCCCAGCGGGGCCGTCTGCGGCCCGGCCCGGCCTGCGGTCTCCCGCGTGTCCTCGCCGTGGCACATCGGCCGGGCAGGGCGCTCGGGTACCCGTTGCGGTGCGTGCCCGTCGCGTGGTGGGCGAGCTCCTGTCCTCCGTGGCCTGCCCGATCGGCTCCGGCCCGTGTCGGCGCCGCAGTGTCTCGCCGGCTGCGGGTGCCCCGGTGGGACGATTCGCGACCCGGGCCCGACCCGAGGACGCGCCGGGCCCCGGAGGGCGTACGGGCCCCTCGCCCCGGACACGCCGGGCCCCGGAGGGCGTGCGGGCCCCTCGCCCGCCCTCTCAGCCCGCGGTCTGCGACGGCCGGCCCGGGACCCACAGGGGTGCCGGGCCGTCGTGGGGCACGGTGCGGTCGGCGAGGTCCTCCAGCCACCGGCCGGCGCGGGCCGGGTCGCCGTCGCCCAGTTCGACCAGGGCGGTGGCGGCGATCCGGGCGCAGGACAGCAGCAGGGCCAGGGTGTCCTGGCGGCGGTGCCGCTCGCGGACGTAGGCCTCGCAGCGTTCGGTGATGTGCCGGCCGTGGGCGTCGCGGTCCTCCGGGTCCTCGGCGGTGATCGCCTGGACGCCGTGCCACACCAGGACGAGCGCGGCGGGCTCGCTGGGGTGGGCGGTGTCCGCCCAGTGCGCCCGTTCGCGGGCCTCGGCCGACCACAGGCCCAGCCACTCCAGCGCCGCGGGCCCGTCGTCCCGCCGGGCCCGCAGGACCAGCTCCGCGGCCCGGCGGGCGAGCGACTCCAGCACCGCCCCGGCCGGTACCCGCAGCCCGGGCGCCGGCGACTCGCCGTAGGCCAGCCACGTGTCCGCGAACGACGCCGCCCGCACGTGCCACAGCCATGCGGCGGCCCCGGTGGACCCTTCGGCGGCCCCGTCCGGCCCGCCCGCCCACTCGTCCGCCGCCAGCCGGACCAGACCCAGACCCGCGACCCGCGCCGCGTCCCCGTCCAGCCCGAGCAGCCATCCACTCCTCACCACGCACCCCCGTGCCCACCACCGGGCCCGTCGCCCGGCAACGGGGCACATCCCACCACACCTGGACGGGGACGAACCAGCCACCCCCTGTCACAACGTGATTACGGCATCATGTACAGGTCACCCGACCGGGCCCGCCCCCGGGCGGCCGGCCAGGGCCCCGGCGGCGCCCCCGGGGCGCCACGGCCACCGCCCGCCAGCCGGCGGGCACGAGCACCTCCCGGCCCTCCGCGACGTGCGTCACGGGGATGTCCACGGTGATGTGGGCGGCCGTCGGCAACGATGGCCCGGCGTTGCCGCACGGGGCTATTGACGTCGCGACACCCGTCGGCCGGACGGCCGCGGTCAGTCGGTGTCGGTGGCGGCCAGGACCGCGAACTCCTGGCCGCCGGGGCGCAGGGCGGCCAGGGCGAGGTCCCAGGCGACGTTGTGGAACCAGGGGGCGGAGGCGGTGCCGATGCGGAACCAGCTGGTCTGCCGCACGCGTTCGGCGGTCTCGGAGATCGGTGTGTCGGCGGGGCCGGCGGTCAGGGCGGCCAGGGAGCGCCAGGCGGCGAGCCTGCCGTAGGCGCCGTAGCAGCCGTGGCCGTAGGCCGGTGCGCGCAGCGCGGCGGTGAGCAGGGTGCGCAGCGCGAGGTCGGGGCTCGACGGGTGGAGCCTGGCCGGGGCCTCGTCCGCGGGCCAGGGGGTGAGCGGCAGGAGGGCGAGGAGCGCCGGGACGTCCTCGGGCGTGACCGGGTCCGGGAGCCAGAACTCCTGGGCGGCGATCTTTCCGTTGGACTGGGCGAGCCAGTGGGCGACGGCCGCGCCCATGGCCTCCACGGTCGCGGGCACGCCGGTCTCGGTGGGATCGGCGTCGGCCGTCCGCTGCCGCATCGCCGGCGTGGTCTCCAGCGCGTCGCCCGGCTCCGGCCAGACGGGGGGCACCGTCCAGGTCCAGTCGTCCGCGGCGTCCGCGGGGCGCCGCAGCCCGTGTTCCTCGGGCAGCAGGTCCAGTGGCAGCACGGCGAGGGGGTGGTCCTCGGCCACGAGGGTGTCGGCGAAGGCGCGCAGCGCGGGGTAGCCGTTGACCGCGTCGGAGACGAGCACCGTCTCGTGGAGCAGGCAGGCCGCGAACTCGCGGGCCTGGGCGGCCTCGGGCACCTGGCCGAACACCACGTCGGCGATGTCCTCGATGCGGTGCCCGTGGGCCACGACCGCGGCCAGGTAGCGCGGGGAGACGCTCTGGTGCGGCGAGTCCAGCACGCGCACCAGGGCGCGCAGGCTCTCCGCTCCGGGGCGGGCGGCCAGGGCGTTCAGCGTCCAGTACAGGACCGCGGCGCAGTGCCCCTTGCGGTCCTCTCCCGCGGCGGTGCGGGCGGCGAGTTCCGCCGCGAGGTCGCCGGCCCAGCCGAACTCGCCGGTGGCGACCCGCGATTCGACCTCGGCGCGCAGTACGGAGACGTCCGAGTCCTCGGCCTCGCACAGGCCGTCCACTGTGCGGGTGATGTCGTTGCCCATGGCGTGATTGTTTCCCAACGTCGGGTGGCCCTCCGCAAAGGGCTCGGCCCGCCCCGTTCGACGGGGCGGGCCGAGCCTTCCTCAGAAGGGTCTCATGGATGGAAGAGGGTGTCTCAGCACACGACCGGGTAGGCGGTGTTGATACGGCCGGTCGCGAAGTCGACCGCCAGCCGGATGCACTTCTCGCCGTTCGTACCGATCACCCTGCCCATGGGGACGTCCTTGGCCCACGCGTCGACGGGGATCCCCTTCGCCCTCATGGTCCAGGCCTCGTCCACCAGGTCCAGGGCCTTGATCGGGTTGCTCTCGAGGAAGACGGTGTGCGTCGCCCTGCCCTGGATGTTCGACATGTGTTCGAGGACGTGGGCGATCTTGCCGGGCGCGTAGATCAGGCCGGCCGGCGACATGTGCTCGCCGTTGCCGAGGATGGCGAAGACCGCCGGGCACCAGTCGTCGGTGTTGGAGTTGTGCACCAGCACCGGGGTCGCGCCCGCGAGCACGTAGTACGTGTGGACGTTGCCGACGGTGAGGTTGTAGGCGGGCTGGAGCGTGGTCCAGTGCCGGGTGGCGGTGATCCGGGCGGTCTGGCCGTCGGAGGTGCGCAGGGTGTCACCGACGGTCAGGCCGGCGGCGTCGCGCCAGTCGTGGGCGCTCTCCGACCAGTACGGGTGGTGGTCGGTGGAGGTGACGGGCGAGGTGGTGCCGTCGGGCGCGGTGATCGTGAGTTCGGTGAAGTCACGGTCGTCGGGAGTGTAGATGGTGTTCTCGACGCGCTGCGCGGTCGTGGCGCCGGTGGCCGGGTCGGTGGCCGTGACCGTGTCCCCGACGCGGATCTGCTCGATGGGACGGCGGGTGCCGTCGGCCATCAGTACGAGGGTGCCGGCCGGGAAGCTGTTGGTCTTGCAGGCCTGCCGGAGGTTCTTGACGGTGTCGGCCTCGTCCTGGAGCTCGTTGACCAGGGCCGGGTCGGCGTTCGGGTTCTGCTTCAGGGCCTGGAGCGCGTCGTCGGTGCCGACGCCGTCCTTGAGCGAGGTGCGGAACTTGGTGATGGTGTCGGCCATGCTGGTGAAGCTGTTGATCGTGGCCTGGCTGTAGCCCTTGAGCGTCGCCTGGAGGGCGAGCTTGGCGTCCTCGATGCCGACGCCGGTCTCCAGGGCGTAGCGGAAGGCGATGATGCCCTTGCCGGCTTCGGCGAGCTTGCCGACCGGGGCGAAGGTCGCCGCCGCCCAGGCGCAGGAGGCGTTCAGGCCGGGGTTGTTGAAGCACTTGACGAAGTCGTCGGTCAGCAGGTGGAGGAGCAGCCGCGAGCTGTCGCCGGTCGCGCACCCGCCTTCCGGACCGCAGTAGACCTTGTAGTGCTGGGCGTAGTCGGAGTAGCTGAGCTCGATGGTGGAGTCGTACGCGGTCTTGCCGTCGAGCTGCACGGTGTTGAGGACGACGGTGTCCCAGACGCTGTACTTGCCCTTGCAGGCGTCGACGGTCAGCCCGGCCTCGGGGCAGGTGCGCATGACGTAGTCGACGGTGCCCGTGACCTTGACCTTCACCGGGACGGTGCAGACCTGCTGCCCGGAGGCGTTGTTGTGCCAGGTCTTGGAGTCACCGAAGAGCCACCCGCCGATGGTGCCGGGGTCGTCGGTGATGCACTTGGACATGTCGTCCTTGACGATCTCCTGCTTCACGTCGTCGTGCGGGACGACCTCGATGTAGTAGGCCCGGCCGCCGCTCTCGCCGTTGCTCGTGTCCGAGCCGGCGGTGCCGGCCGGGGTCTGGGCGTTGGCGGCCTCGGCCTGCTGCTTCTGGAAGACGGCGGCCTGGGCGTCGGCGGCGGCCTTGGCGGCCTCGGCGGCGCTCTGCTGGGCGGCCGCGGCGCTGGCCTGGGCCTGGTCGGACGCCGCCTTCGCGGTGGCCGCGTACTGCTGGGCCTGGGCGGCGTAGCCGGTGGCCGCGGCCGCGGAGACGCCGGCGCTGCGGGCCGCGGCGTTGGCGGAGGCCGCCGACGCCTGGGCCTGCTGGGCGTACTGGGCGGCCTGCTGGGCGCTGGCCTGGGCGGCCTGGGCCGACTGCGCGGCCTGGTTGGCGAAGCCCTGGGCGGCCTGCGCGGACTGGCCGGCCTGGTTGGCGTAGCCCGCCGCCTGGTCGGCCAGGTTGCTGGCGGTGGCGTAGGACTGCCCGGCCTGGGCCGCGTACTGGCGCGCCTGGGCGACCGAGCCGTCGATGGTGGCGAGGTAGGACGCGATGGTCGCCACGTGGGCGGCCGTGACGGCGTCGCGCTGCTGGGCCTTCAGGATCCCGGTCTGCAGGAACGGCACGAGGCCGTCGGCGGGTCCGGACAGGACGGCCTGCGCGGCCGCCTTGACCTCGGGACCGCCACTGGCCAGGGCCTGGGTGACCAGGACGCGGTTGTCGTCGTCGCGGGCCTTGAACTGGCCGACCGTCAGGAAGGCGCGGACGTCGTCGATGGTGCCGTCCAGGGCCTTGCCGGCCGCGGCCTTCACGCCGGGGCCGCCGTTGGCCATGATCTGGGAGAGGGCGACGCGGTCGTCGTCGTCCTTGCCCGGGTACTGGCCGGTGGCGAGGAAGGCCTTCACCTGGTCGGGGGTGCCGACCGAGGCGGTCTCGGCGGCCAGGCGCTTCTCCAGCTTGCCCGGCGCCTGGGCGATGGCCATGACGCTGGTGCGGTCGTCCCGGTCCCGGGCCACGTTCAGGTTCGTCGTCAGGAACGCCTGGACGGCGCTGTCGTCGCCCTCCAGGGCTGTCTGGGCGGCGGCCTTGGTCCACGGACCGCCGGCGTCCAGCAGGCGCAGCGCGGCCTGACGGCCCTTGAGGACGGCGGTCTTCGCGTCGACGCCGGACGCGGTGGCGTCCTTGATCAGCTGGTCGGTGTCGGCGGCGAACTGGGTGACCTTGCCGGACTCCCACGCCGCGGTCCTCGCCTTGAGGTCGGCCTCGCGGGAGGCCTCGTCGGCGGCGGCCATCTCGACGGCCTGCTGCTCGTCCAGGCGCTCCTGGTCGGAGGCGCGGGCGATGTCGGTGACCTTGTGCGCCTGCTTGGCGGAGTTGTCGGCCGAGTTGGCGTCGGCGTCGGCCGCGGTGGCGGCGGCCTTCGCGACGTTGGCCCAGTTCGAGGCGTCACTGGCGTGCTGGCGGGCCTGCTCGGCCGCGGTGGCGGCCGCTTCGGCGTGCGCGGCCGCGTCGTTGGCTGCGCGCTGGGCGTCCCCGGCCGCGGCGGCGGCCTGGGCCGCGATCGCGACGGTGGCGTTGGCGGCGCGGGTGGCCTCGGCGGCGGCGCTGCGGGCGCGGGCGGCGGCCAGGCGGGCCTGGGCGGCGTCCGCGTCGGAGACGCCCGCGTAGGTGGCGGAGTCGGCGGCGGCCTGGGCGGCCGCGGCGGCGTTGGCACCGGCGGAGGCGGCGGCCTGGGCGGCCGCGCCGGCCTGGGTCGCGGCGAGGCCGGCCCACTGGCTGGCCTCGCCGGCGGTGCGCGCGTTGACGGCCGCGTCCCGGGCGGTGGCCGCGGCCTTGTTCGCGGCGTCGGCCTGGCTGGCGTCGCCCGCGGCGGCGGCCGCGGCGGCCAGCGCCTGGGACGCGGCGTTGCCGGCCTTGGTCGCGGCAGCGGCGGCGTTGGCGGCGGCGTTGGCGGCCTGGCGGGACGCCTCGTTGGCGGCCTTCGCCGCCGCGGAGGCGGTCTGGGCCGCGGTGGCGGCGCGCGAGGCGGCGTCGGCGGCGCGGCCGGCGGCGCTGGAGGCGGCACCGGCCGAGCCCTGCGCGGCCTTGGTCTCGGCGGCGGCCTTCTCGGCGGCCTCCTTGGCCAGCTTGGTGGCGTCGAAGGCCTTGCCCGCCGCGTCCTTGGCCGTCTGGGCCTGCTGGCCGGCCTGGTCGGAGGCGGTCTTGGTGAGGTCGGCCAGCTGGGCGACCGTCAGCTTCTCCTGGTCGTGCGCGGCCGCGGTCTGGTAGCCGTACTGGAGGAACTGCTGGACGTCGTCCATCGAGCCGTTGAGCGCGGTGTTGGCGGCCTTCTTGACCTCGTCCCCGCCGGAGGCCATCAGCTGCGAGAGGTGGACGCGGTCGTCGTCGTCCCTCGCCTTGAACTGGCCCGTGTTCAGGAACTGGTTGACGTCGTCCAGGCTGCCGTCCATCGCCTTGGCGGCGGCTGCCTGCACGCCCGGCCCGCCGGTGGCCATGAGCTGGGAGACCCGCACCCGCTGGTCGTCCTCGTAGGCCTTCTTGGCGCCCGTGGCGAGGAACTTCTGCAGGTCGTCGGCGGATCCGGCGAGCGCGGCGGTGCCGGCCGCGCGGACCCCGGGACCGGAGGTCGCGATCAGCTCCTCGATCTTGGCCCGCAGGTCCTGGTCGGCGGCGGTGGCCCGGCCCTTGGCCAGGAAGGCCGCCAGGTCGTCACCGGTGCCGGTCAGCGCGCTCTCGGCGGCGCGGCGCACGGCCGGCCCGCCGGCCTGCCAGGCCGCGACGACCTTGACCCGGTCGGGGTTCGCCGCGGTGGCGGGCGTGGTGTCCGCCACCGCGTGCGTCGAGAGCAGCCCGGTCAGCAGGCTGCCCGCCACGAACCCGGCCGCGAGGCGCGACCGGGTCCGTGCGGTCAATGACTGTTTCATCGAATGTCGCAATCCGTCAGTGAATCGGGCACCGGAGTGCCGTGACGGCCGCAGGCGTCCGCAATCCGCGCCGGCGGCCCTGGAAGTGGTCAGGGCATGCTTTAGGGGCGAAACCGGCGGCGGGGGGGGGGCTGGCGGGGCCCCCCCCCCCCCCGGGCCCCCGGGGCCCCAAACCCCCCCCCCCCCCCCCCCCCCCCGGAGT